>LGGY01000124.1 GCA_001509335.1 Fidelibacterota bacterium 46_43 | reverse complement strand
TTTATTTAAAGAAACTTTATGGATTTCGGTGGATATAATTCTTGAAATTATCCCAGGAGTCTGTTTATGAAAGAAAAAATTCTCAATAATCTACAAAATCCCGAAGGACTTGAATTTCTTTACCGGAAAGATCCCGGGGTCTTTGCGGCTTCTTTCCTCCGACTCCAACCGGAAACCACCGGTCCCCTTTGGGCATTCTGGTGTGCCCGTTTTGAGGCAGACGGCATACATGCAGCAGGCGAAAAAGAGACACATAAAAAGGAAAAATCAATCTCCCTGCCCATATTGATTCTCCTTATTCTGACAGCAGGGACACTTGTTAAACTTCCGGATTTAACCGGCATCAGTGAAACATATTTTTATCCACGCTTTCCGGGATTTGCCCTGTTCCCCTTGCTTTCCGTCTATTTGATGATACGAAACGGATTCCTGAAAACTGTGTGGATTTCTGTATCGATTCTCTTTCTGATCAGCGGCGTGTATGCCGCATTGTTACCTGCGCCGGATCAATCCCAGACCGCTTTGATTGCACTGATCCACCTTCCCTTTTTACTCTGGTTTCTCACGGGATGTGTTTTTGTGAACGGAGATATGAAAACGATTGAAAAACGCAGCACTTTTCTGGATTTTAATGGGGAGTGGATGGTATATACCGCCCTCCTTGGCTTTGCCGGCATGATTCTCACCGGAATTACCGCCGGACTCTTTTCTCTGGTGGATGAATTATTATTTGAGTCCCTTATGCCCTGGATTGCGCCATACGGGGCGGCACTTTGCCTGATCGGCGGAGCGCATCTGGTATTTCTCCGTGAGAAAAGTACAACACCCATGGCTCCTGTCATCGCCAGGATTTTTACTCCCCTTTTTCTTTTCACACTTCTGGCATATCTGGGAATTGTTCTGTTCAAAGGCATAAATCCCTTTATCGACAGAAACACACTGATGGTCTTTAATGCCATGCTTCTTTTGATTCTGGCCATGACGGTTTTCAGTATCCGGGAAAGAAATCTTTTCAAGAATGAAAAAATTCAAGACATCTTGTTAACCACATTATTAGCCCTGGGACTCCTTCTGGATCTGATTGCCCTGTCCGCCATCCTTTTCCGCCTGGGATCCTATGGACTGAGTCCAAACCGGATCGCTATATTGGGATTAAACCTGCTTATCGCCGGCCATGCGGCAGGGCTCCTCAATGATATCATCGGAAAAATCCAGGGAAAAAAAGGTCTTCATCATCTCCGGAGCCGTACCGGCCGGTACCTCACCGTTTATGCCGGATGGGCGGCTTTTATGGTTTTTATCTACCCACTTTTATTTCGTTTTCAATAAATATGTATAAAGGTTGTGGACAGTCGGCAGTCGAAAGTCGATTGATTAGATTGAATAGATTGATTTGATTGCAAAGGGAGCCGGTTTACCAGGATATTTCACGGAGGATTGAATAGATTGATTTGATTGGTTTGATTGGTTTGATTGATTTGATTGAAACACAGGAGCAAAACGACGCTAACTTCCAACTTCTAACTTCTTAAATAGAATTGGCGATTAATTTGATTTAGCACCAGGATTATATGAGAGATGAGATATATGAAATCGCTTAGGTGACGCCCCCCACCCCGGGGGTAAAATACACCGAAAAGCGACATAAAGCAAGATAATATTATTATTCATATAATTGGATAATTATGAATGATGAGTGATGAATTGAATTTAAGAATAATGATCCCGTGAAATTCCCAATCAGGATTGGGAATTTCACGGAATGAATCGGGTTGGGTGGGTCAATAAACGTTTCAAACCTTCGTACTCTCGTTCCCCAATCTTTCTTATAAAAAGGAAGGCCGCCCGAAATCGGACGGCCTTGTGAGGAGCATTGAGGGGATTTGAGAAGTAATTATTATATGGTGAGCGCGATAAAAAGTTTCAGGTTTTTTCGCTGGACAAGCAATAAAACAGTGTCTCCCTTGTTATATTTTTTAAAAGCTTTGTCGAATTCACGAACGGAGGAAATTTCTTCATCCCCCACCCGGATAATGATATCCCCGGGACGAAGTCCTTTTTTTGCCGCTTCGGATCCTGGCTGGACTTCCGTGATAATGACGCCTTTATCCTTTTTGATACCATATCTGGCGGCCAGGTTTTTATCAAGATCCTGAACAGAAAAGCCGGGACCTTCCTGAACAGTTCTGCTTTCCATCGCCTGGTTCAGATTTTCCGGCAGCTCTTCAAGGGTTACATCTATATTTTTTTCTTTTCCGTCCCTCAAAAGCATCAGAGTCACTTTATCTCCAGGGCGACGGGCCGAAATGGTATTCCGCAGTTCTGAAGAAGTGTGTATTTTTTTCCCATCCACTTTCAGAACCAGATCCCCGGTTTTTAGTCCTGCTTTATCTGCAGGGGTATCTTCCACCACATCAGCAATCAGGGCTCCGGCAACTTCTTTGAGTCCCAATGACCTGGCGATCTCATAATCGACTTCCTGAATTTGTACACCCAGATATCCCCTGATAACCCGGCCGTTTTCTATCAGATCCTTCATAACCCGTTTCGCCAGATTGATGGGGATGGCAAAGCCCACCCCCTGGGAGCCACCGGAATGGGAGGCGATGGCTGAATTAATGCCAATTACTTCCCCATCCAGATTCACCAGGGCGCCGCCGGAATTCCCGGGATTAATGGCGGCATCGGTCTGAATGAAATCTTCATAATCCACCAGTCCAACACGGGATCTCCCCAGCGCTGATACGATACCATGGGTGACCGTACTATACAGCTGGTCGCTGAAAGGATTCCCAATAGCTAAGACCCATTGTCCCACCTGCAATTTATCTGAATCACCCAGCTTGGCTTCCGGAAGGTTTTTTCCGTCTATCTGAAGGACGGCGATATCCGATTTGGGATCCCTTCCGATAATTTCTGCCTTGTATTCATACCGGTTCATTAAATGAACGGTTATTTCCTCAACATTCTCCACGACATGATTGTTTGTTAAAATATATCCGTCCTCAATCAATACTCCGGATCCCAAAACATTCGTCTTGAATTCCATCTCCCGCCCCTGGGGTAAGCGGAATCCAAAAAAATCATATTCCCATCCGCCAAAAATATCGGGACGCCGTATCACTTTCTCGGCACGGATTGTGACAACGGCCGGACTGACTTTATCAGCAACGTTCACAAATTCAGAGCTTAAATCGTCAAGGACCGATGCTGCTATCGGAATGACAAATACGATAAGAAGAAGTAATATCGTATGTAACCGTTTCATGATTTCCTGCCTTTCCTTTTATTCAATCCTTGTATGAAAAGATCATGAAATTTGTTCCAAAGGCGGGAACTTTGCCGGGGATGGACTTTAAAGTCATTGGGACAGTATAAAAGTTGAAGTAAATTAAAAACTATGAAGAATCTGAAAAAACAGAAGATATTGTGGGTCGATGATGAGATACATCTTTTAAGGCCACATATTCTCTTTCTTGAAAATAAAGGGTATGAGGTCTTAACGGCGACAAACGGGGTGGATGCCCTGGAACTGATCCGCAAGGAGTATCTCCACGCCGTTTTGCTGGATGAAATGATGGATGGTCTGGATGGCCTGGCCGTTTTGGAGAAAATTAAAAATCTCCGCCCGACCCTTCCGGTGATCATGATTACCAAGAATGAAGAAGAATCCCTCATGGAAGATGCCATCGGAAGAAAGATCTCCGATTACCTGACCAAACCCATCAATCCTTCCCAGATCCTTTTGGTGCTGAAAAAAAACCTGGATGGACTGGATATTACCCGGGAGATCCAGGCTCAGCAATATATGAGTACGTTTGCTGAGATGAACGACCGAATCAATGAAAACAAGAGTTCCCTACGCCACTGGGCACGTATCCACACGGACCTGTGCCGGTGGGAAATTGAATTCGATGAAAATCCCCGGGAAGACCTGAAGAATATTCTAAATAACCAGATTTCTGAAGCAAATTATCGCTTCGAAAAGCAGGTCATCGACAATTATGAATCCTGGATCAACGGGGATGCCGATTTGCCCTTATCCCATCAGATGATGGATTCCTATGTGCTTCCCTATCTGAAAGAAAAGCAGAAGGTTTTACTTTTGGTGATTGACTGCATGCGTCTGGACCAGTGGCTGATGTTATCCCCCATTATTTACCAGCGTTTTGATGCCGAACTCCACCATCAGGTGAGTATTTTGCCTACTGCCACGCCCTATAGCCGGAATGCCCTCTTTGCCGGGGATCATCCTGAAAGTATCCACAAAAAATTTCCGGATTTATACAGTGATCCTGATTCGGAAGAAAGTATGAACCGCTATGAACGGGATCTGCTGGAGGATTACCTGTTAAAACGGGGTGTCTCTGGCAGCGTGTCCCATAAATTTCTAAAAATCATCCAGCCCCAGCAGGGAGATCAGATTGCAACGCACTTTTCTGACTATTCCGGGACCCGTTTTCTGACGTTTGTAGTGAATTTTGTGGATATTCTGGCCCACCGGCGCTCTGAATCAGACATCCTCCAGGAGATTGTTCCCAATGAAACCAGCTATCGGAGGATTGTGCGGAACTGGTTTGAAAATTCCTACCTGTTAACCATACTTGAAAAAGCTGCGGAACAAAATTATACGGTTGTTGTCACCTCGGATCATGGAAGCCGGAAAGTTTCCAGGGGGAGTCTGGTCAAAGCGGATAAGGAGACAACAACCAGTGTCCGGTACAAAGTGGGGCGGAATTTGAAAGTGTCGGATAAACACGCTCTTTATCTCCGGGATCCTGAACGTTTTCATTTACCATCTCCCCAGGTTTTTACCAATTACATCTTTGCCCGGAGCGACTATTTTTTCCTTTATCCCAATAATATTCGGAAATTTGAAAAGATTTATCCCGATACCTTTCAACATGGTGGGATTTCCATGCATGAAATGATACTGCCAGTTGCGGTATTGCATTCCAGGACATGATGATGGCGATGTATAAAAGGACATACCGGACATTCAGCGCCGACGAAACGACAGACCTGGGAAGACACATTGCCCGGATGCTGAAACCGGGGGATGTGCTGGCTCTTTACGGGGATTTGGCTGCAGGGAAAACCACCCTGACCCGGGGGCTTGCAGAGGAATTTCAGGCAAACCAGCCGGCAACAAGTCCTACCTTTACTCTCATCAATGAATACCCCGGGATTCTCACCCTGTATCATTTTGATTGTTACCGCATTAAAGATGCCCGGGAGATTCTCTACCTGGGTTTTGAAGAGTATTTGGATATGGGAGGCATTGTGGTTGTGGAATGGCCTCAGAAGATTGAAACATTCCTGCCGGAGGATACTATCCGCATCCGGCTGATCCGGTCCGAATCCCGGGAGGATGTCCGTGAAATCACCATTGAATCACCAGAGGAACGGCATGTTAATTTTGGCTGTTGAGACATCTTCTCCTGTTTGTGGTGTTTCGCTCTGTACTCCGGAAGGAGAGAAAGATAATGAAATACTGATTCATCCCCGGGTCCACGCGGAAAAATTAGCAGTGATCTGCCAGAAACTCCTCCTCAGGCATTCCCTGAAGTTGTCGCAGCTGGACGGAATTGCCGTCTCTGCAGGCCCCGGATCTTTTACCGGCCTCCGGATCGGAATGAGTTTTGTCAAGGGACTGGCGTATGCCCATCAAGTCCCTGTGGCTGCCGTGAATACACTCTTTGCTTTCCGTGAAGTGACCCGGGAATCCGGCAGGTCAGAAGGCGAAACGGTCTGGGTGATTCACTCCCACCGGGATTTTTTCTATACCCTTGGGGATCAGGAGGATAATATCCTTTATATAAAAAAGGGGGAAATGACCGACTTTTATCCCCGAAGCCGGCATATTGTTTCCAATCGGGCTCTGGAAGGATTTGATGCATGGTCACAGGATGTACAACCCATCATGCCGGCCTGGATCGGTGCGGCCATCTTCAAAAATCCCTCTGTCAGCCTGACGACCCAATACGATCAACTCAGGATTTATTATGGTTCGCGTTATGAACCCGTTCAGTGGAAATCCGATTGAGGATTCGCAAAATATCCGGCTTCGTCCCATGAATCCGGATGATCTTGACCGGGTGCTGAACATCGAGGAACGGAGCTATGCCGATCCCTGGCTTAGGGAACATTTTGAGTATGAGCTCACGGTGAGTTCGATCTCGAAGATGATGGTTCTTGAGATACATCAAAAAGTGATGGCTTATGTGGGAATCTGGCTTTTACCGCCGGAAATTCACATTACAAATATTGCGGTGGATCCGGAATGCAGATATCAGGGACTGGGATCCCGCCTGATGGAATACGTGATGGACCTTGCTTATGAATTGAGAATCAAGCAGGTTACCCTGGAGGTGCGTCATAACAACTTGGCCGCCCTGGCCCTTTACCGGAAATTTGGATTTGAAGTCAAGGGAATGCGTAAAAATTACTATGCGTCTGAAAAGGCTCATGCCCTGATCATGAGCCGTACAGTGAGGTGAGGTTATGGGAAAATGGTATGAACGGACAGGAAAACCGGTATTAACCGAAGATAAAAAAGAAATTCCTGGCGGTGTTTGGATTAAGTGTCCCCGATGCAGTGAAATCATTTACTATAAGGAATTAGCCCGTCACCAGCATGTATGCTTCAAATGCAACCACCATTTTAGAATTCATTCCGGACAGTATCTGAGCATCTTGTGTGATGGAGAGAAATACACGGAATATGACGGATTCATGCGTTCGGAAAACCCCTTGGAATTTTCTGATCCCGTGCCGTACAAAGAACAACTGCTGGCCGCTCATCAGAAAACCGGACTATATGAAGCGGTCAGAACCGTGGAAACCCAATTAAACGGTATCCCCATCCATCTCGCAGTCATGGATTTTCGTTTCATCGGTGGGAGCATGGGATCAGTGGTAGGGGAAAAGATTGCCCGTTTGGCAGACCGTTCGCTTGAAAAAGGATATCCGCTGGTGATTGTAAGTGCTTCCGGAGGTGCCAGAATGCAGGAAGGGGCTTTGTCTCTGATGCAGATGGCAAAGACCGCTTCCCGCCTTGCCCGGATCCATGAAAAAGGGATTCCATACATCAGTGTTCTGACCCATCCCACGACTGGCGGAGTCACAGCCAGTTTTGCCATGTTGGGAGACATTATTTTTGCCGAGCCGGGTGCTTTGATCGGTTTTGCTGGTCCCCGGGTCATTCGTCAGACTATTGGTGAAGAATTGCCGGAAGGATTTCAAACGGCTGAATTCCTGTTAAAAAAAGGGTTTGTGGATGCTGTTGTGGACCGGAGACACCTGAAAAAATCAATCGACGAGGTTTTAAAATTCTATTATGCCTGATAAACCATCCATTTTATTAGTCAATGATGACGGGATTGCCGCCCCGGGATTGCAGGCCTTGGCCGATGCACTCGAGGACCTGGGAAACCTGACTATTGTGGCACCGGATAAAGAACGGAGCGCCACAGGTCATGCCATTACACTACATGATGTGATTTACCCCCGGAAATATTATAAACACGGGAAATTCTTCGGAATGGCTATCACGGGTATGCCGGCAGATTGTTCCAAGCTGGCCCTCCATCAGCTGATGAGAAAATTGCCGGATCTGGTGGTCAGCGGCATAAACCTGGGAAGCAATACGGGATTTAATGTATTATATTCCGGCACAGTGGCTGCGGCAGCCGAAGGGACTTTTATGGGGATTCCGTCAGTGGCTGTCAGTCTGACAACCTATACTGACCCCAACTTTGAGCCGGCTCAGATTTTTATCCGGCATGTAGCTGAAAAAATCCTGGAAAAAGGCCTTCCCAAAGGAATACTCCTCAATATTAACGTTCCCAATGTCCCCTCACCCGACCATATTCAGGGCGTAGAAATCACTCGTCAGGGACAAGCCCAGTGGAAGGAAATTTTTATTGAGCGGATCAATCCCAAACAGGAGCCCTACTACTGGCTCTCCGGAGAAAAGGTCGCCGGTACGGAAGTAGCGGAAACGGACGAAACAGCGATACTGGAACAAAAAATTTCCATGACACCTCTTCAGTTTGATCTGACGGCCAAAGAGTCTTTTCAGGAACTATCTAATTTTCATTTCAGTTTTCCCCGGGAGGAGACGGAGTGAAAGCAGGGCTTCGTAAAATCTTGATTCTCAGTGTGATTACCTGTTTGTTACCGGCTGCAGTCTTTGCTTCAGCCCGGTCTCTCATGGAAGATGGGCTAAAGGAATTCGAACGGGAAAATTATTATGATGCCTACCTGATGTTTCATAAAGTGTTTCATCAACTGCCGGTGGATGTCAACCCTTATGCGTCCACATCCCTGTTTATGGTAATCCGAAGTCTCTATTTTCTGGACCGCCATGAAGATGTGATTGCCGAGGCGGGACTTTTTACAGATACCTTTGAAGAAAGCCGTTACCGGGAGGATGTCCTTTATACCAAAAGTGCCTCTCTGATGAAAACAGGCCGTTATCTTCCTGCGGTGTCTTTTGCGTTAAAAGTGGTGTATCAAACGGAAAGGGAATCCCTGCAACGGAAAGCCCTTGAGCTGGCCCGGGAAGGAACCCGGCAGTTTCTGAGCCCTGAAGAGATCAAAACCCTGAAAGCCCTGGCAGGTAGCCGGGCGGAAATGCGGGGCGTTGATCTTTTATTGGCTGAGAAAATGAAACTGAAGGGAGATGTGGCAACAGCTCAGCAAATACTCCAATCGGTGAAGACATCCCTTATGACACTTTTTGAGGTCAATTATTACAATCAGATTCTAAAGGGGATGGAGGAAGAAAAACGGGCAAAAATTGATTTGGCTGTTATCCTTCCGTTAAGCGGTCCCGAAAGATCGGCCGGCAAGGCTCTGTTGGATGGAATGCTCTATGCCCTGAACCGCTTCAGACATGATTTGCTGCACAATATTTCACTTGTGGTTCTGGACAACCAAAGTGATATCCTGAAAAGTATTAAATACACCTATGCCGCGGCAGACATGGAGGATGTCATCGCTATTTTGGGGCCTTTATCCAGTCAGGATGCCATTGCCATGGCCTCTATCTGCGATTTTGAAAAAATTCCACTCTTTACACCGACGGCAACCCGGGATGGACTTTCTGCCCTGAGTCCCTATGTTTTTCAACTGAATCCGGATCAGGACGAGCGGGCTTACGCCCTGGCCAGATATGCTGTAGATTCCCTGAAATATGAGACTTTTGCTATTCTTGCACCGGCTGACGATTACGGTCGGAGAATTTCCGACAGTTTTTCCAGAACCGTTGCCCGAAGTGGCGGGATGGTGATCCGAAGGGAGTGGTTCAGCGATCCCAATGATTTGAAATCCCAGTTTATGAATATCCGTAAGGCGGCCTTTATTCTGCAGGCAGCCGATAGCCTTGATACGACAAATATTCTTCTGGATCCGGAACTGGAGCTGAAAACCCCAGCCGATTCGCTGAAAATCACTCTGGATGCCATCGATGCTTTTTACCTGCCAATTTATCATGATCAGATCGAGTCTGTCGCTCCCCAGTTGGCTTATTATAACTTTGACACCCACCTTCTGGGAGACGGTAACTGGCTGGATGAAAGCCTTTTGTCCCGGTATCGCCGTTATGTAAACGGGATGATTATTTCTGCTGACCATCTGATGCTGGAGCAGGATCCCCGGGTGAGTTTTTTCCGGGAAGAGTATGAAAGCCAGACGGGTAAAACACCGGACCGGTTGACGATTTACGGATATGAAACCATGGTACTGATGCTGAATCTCATCGAAAACGGTAATACAACCCGGGAAGCCCTGCGGATTGCCGTCAATAACATGGGTGAGTTCCGGGGTGTTATCCGTAATGTGCGCTTTTCAAAACGGAAGCCAGGTGTCAATACCGCGGTTAGACTCCTTGAGTTCAGAAATAACACCATTTATACTTTGCAAGAGTAATGGTGGGGGAGAAATATTTTGATACATACATTTCATTCTCACGACTGACGGGAGCCACTGCCCTGACCAGTACCCGGGCTTTTTTTGATGATGGGATTTCTGTCCGGGATCTGACAAAGGCTGTGTTTCAAAAACTGAATCTGAAGGTGGAAAATGCGGTTTGGCCTGTACAAATTCACTCGGGGACTGTACATTTTACCCAAAATCCCGGGCCGGTGGCAGACTGTGACGGTGTGATTACTGACCATGATTCTCTGATTCTCCTTCTGCAGACCGCCGATTGTGTTCCTGTTTTTATGGCGGATACCCAGGGACGTTTTCGGGGACTTATCCATGCGGGGTGGCGTGGACTCCGGCAGCACATTGTTAGCCATGCAGCTGAGCTCATGAAAGACAGGGGTGTTCCAGCTGATGAATTGATTATCGCCACTGGCCCGTCTATCTGCAGGGAGTGCTATAACGTGGGAGATGATGTGGCAAAATATTTTCCGGATCATATTGGCTTATATAGCCATCGGATGACCCTGGATCTTCAGGGTATTGTACGGGATCAGCTTCTTGAATCCGGAATTCCCCGAAAAAATATTCTGCTAACAAAGCGGTGCACCCTGTGTCATACAGAAAGGTATGTGTCTTACCGGCTGAATCAAACACATAACAGACTACTGTCAATACTGAGGAAATAGATGTCAATACTGGAAGTCATGATTATTGCAATTGTTCAAGGACTCACGGAATTCCTGCCTGTCAGCAGTTCAGGGCACATGGTTCTGACAGAGGCTTTGTTTGGATTGAAAGTCCCGGGTATTACCTTTGAAATCGCCCTCCACTTTGGGACCTTCATGAGTGTACTGCTTGTGTTCCGAAAGGAAATCACCCGCATTCTCGTATCTTTTTTTACAAAGATCTGGAAAATCCGGCAAATACCCCGGAATTACAGGGAAGATGAATGGTTCCGGATGGCCTTATTGGTTTTGCTTTCCATGATTCCCGCTATGCTGGCAGGTCTTTTCCTCCGGGATTTTATTGAAGGGTTGTTTGATAGTACGAAAAGTGTTGGCATCGCCCTGATTTTTACTGGCCTTCTTCTTTTCATCACCCAGTGGGCACCCCGGGTCCAAAAGCCCCTGAAAGGTTGGAATGTCCTATTTATGGGAATTTTTCAGGCACTGGCTATGATCCCTGGTATATCCCGGAGCGGAAGTACCATTTCGGCCGGACTCCTGGCAGGTGTGGACCGGGAAAAAATTGCAAAATTTTCCTTTATTATGGCCCTGCCCCTGATTGTGGGGGCTACCATCCTGGAAATCCCCGAAATAAAAGGGGGGAGCCAGATAAGCCTTTTCAATATTTCATTTGGTATGCTTGTAGCGTTTTTTACTGGGATTGTGGCTCTGAAATGGCTGATTAAAATTTTAATGCGGGGCAGACTGGCTTCCTTTTCATATTATTGTGTCCTTTTAGGTTTTATTACGGTGGCACTGAGCTGATGACCTGGTTGCAGGATTATTTCAAAGAAATGGAAAAAGTCCGGAAGGGACAGATACGTCCTGTATACCTTCTCTTTGGCAGTGATTTTTATCTGGCTTCCACCTTCATTCAGGAGGTACGGAAAACACTGGCCAGCCAGGGTATTGAACGGCAGCATGTGACAGCGAAAGAACTCCGGGTCAATGATCTGCAACAGCTTCTCTACGGAACATCCCTCTTCCAGACAAGAAATTTTATCCTTATCGAGGAAATAAAACAGATGATTCCCACTGTACGTAAAATGTTTCTGAAATACCTTGAAAACCCGGCAGATAGCAATACGGTTATTCTAACTGCTTCGGTCATTGAACGGCGCCATGATTTTTTATCCAAAGTGTCCAAAATGGCCACCACGGTTTATGTAAATCCCCCTTTCGACAGTGAAATTCCCCAATGGGCCGTGGAATACCTGAAAGAAAAGAAACGGTTAGCGGACAGTGAAGCGATCATGACACTAATCCGTATGACTGGGAATGATCTAAATGATCTGGCCAATGAACTGGATAAACTGGATCTCATGCTTCCGGCAGGGGAACGGATCACCACGCAGGCCGTGATGAAATCGGCAGGCTACCAGCGGACTTGGACACCGGAAGATCTCACAGAGAGCATCGGAGAAAAAAACAGAAAAAAAGCGATCGCTATTGCAGAAAATCTCATGGGTCACGGTGTGAACGAAGTCTTTATATATACCACACTTTTCCACTATTTGTGGAACCTGAGAATCTTACGGGATCCCCGGGTAGAACAGGGCGAAAAAATCACCCGGACATGGCGTCGGGATAAATATGAAAAAATGCTTAATGCTTCAAAACGGTTCACCAATGCAGACCTGGCCAGAGGCGTTCAGGCGGTTCTGCAGGCCGATACAGAATTAAAAACTATTAGCGGGGATCCTTTAACACGGTTAATTTTAACACTGGACAAAATACTTGAATAAGATGCGGGAAACGGCAAAATATACAGATGAAGAACTGATTGCCCTTTTTCAAAAAGGGGATGAACGGGCTTATTTGGAATTGGTCCGGCGATACAAGGACAGGCTTGTCAATTTTGTTTTTCGTTTTGTTTCTTCCCGCGAAATGGCTGAAGACATCGTCCAGGACACTTTTTTAAAACTGTATACAAGCAGTCACATGTATAAGGAAATCGCCCGTTTCAGTACATGGATTTACACCATAGCCGGGAACCTGGCAAAAACAGAACTGCGGAAACGGAAACGGCGAAAGATTTATTCCATTCATGATATGGGCATCGATGATAAGGAATTTGAAATCCCTTCGGATACTTATAATCCGGAGCGGGAATCCCGTTCGGCGTATCAGGAAAAAGAAATACAGATAGCAATTTCACGTTTACCGGAACAATTTAAAACGGCGATCATTTTAAGAGATATTCAGGAACTATCTTACGAAGAAATCAGTAAGATAGTTGGTGTTCCTGCAGGAACGGTCAAAAGCCGGATTAACAGAGGCAGGTTGAAATTGCAGGAAATATTAAAAGAATTGAAAAGTAAGTAAGGAGGGTACGCTTATAGAATGGATTGCTACAGTTTTTCCAACCTTTTAACAGATTATCTGGACAATCAACTGAAACTTCCTTTGCGCCGTGAGGCAGAAACCCACCTTCGGGAGTGCCCGGTGTGCCGCAGGAAAGTGGAGGAGATGGCCGGACTTGTAGATGCCCTGCATGCTTTACCCAAAGTATCAGCTTCCGATTCTTTTGAAGCGGTACTCATGGAAAAAATTAGTCATTATCACGAAAATCTTCAGCATCCCCGGAACCTCCGGACTCTCTTTTCAACCCACAGCCGGACCTTTTCTGCTGCAGCTGCCTTGATTTTGGTGATGACAGGAACCCTTGTCATCTGGCGGGGATATAATCCGCGTCTTGAAAATCTGCCTTCTGCCATGAATTCCGCACCCGTCCTGTCGTCTATGGGATCTGCAAATACCACACCTTCCACTCAGCAAAGTGCCATGCCTTCAAAAGGACATACGTCATCCTCCATGGCCCTGAAAGACAGCAGTAACAATAAGAATTTGGACAATAGAGACGGCCTGGGACCCGAAGATTTCCGAAACCAGATCCAGTTGGTCAATGACCGGCGTTGAAACACGGGGTGTTTTTACTTAACTTCCTGTGTTTCATGAGGATTTGAGAGGATTATGAAAAAAGCCGGATTTGCTGTTTCAGCGCTGATATGGGTCTTGGGATTCTTTGTATGGGTTTTCCCTTTGCCCGGTACTTCGCGGTGGATGGATTTTGTCCGGGTACTTCTCTGGATATTATTGGGACTCAGTTTATATTTATTATACTCAGTTACGGAAAATCAGCCGGAAGCAGAGGATGAGTCTGATGCCATAACCCGCTATCTGATCCGTTTGAACACAGTAACGACGGAAGATGACATTTTTAAAGCCCTCCGGGATGTTTTATCTGCCGAATTTCATTATGATAAACTGACAGTGTGCCGCAGAATTCCCCATGAACCCAATGTTCTGACAGTTATCTACACGGATGGTCCGGGAGATATGCCCGGTACCGGGCATACCCTGTCAGTCAGAGAAGGATTATGGGCGTATGTGTTAAACCATAAAAATCCAGTTGTACTGAATCAATACCGGGATAACGCTCCTTTTACTTTCAGGCTTTCTGCCGGAGATTTAAGTCATACTCCGTATCACAGCCTTTTGGGTTGGTCTGTTCATCTGGATCACTTTAAATCGGGGATTGTCACCCTGGAAAGTTATAATCCCGACGAATATTCTGAAAAAGACCTTGATACATTTAACCTGATCAGTTTAAATTTTGCGTCTGCGTATCACAGGCTCACAACCCTGGATGCGTTGAAACGGTTTGCCACGGTGGACGGTCTGACCGGCGTTCTAAACCACCGGGCATTTAAAGAAAAGCTCTTTGAAGAAGTATACCGGGCCCGGCGATATGATCATTCCCTTACGCTGATGATGATGGATCTGGATGATTTCAAAAAAATCAACGATACCCATGGCCATTTGTATGGGGATTATATGCTGAGAATAGTGGCCGATATCATCAAGAACAATATCCGTATGGTGGATATTGTTGCCCGGTATGGAGGCGAAGAATTTACGGTTATCCTGGCCAATGCGGAAAAAGAGGCTGCCATGGGGACCGCCCAGCGGATACGGCAGAAAATCGCCGAATATCCTTTTGAACAGGATGGCATACGGGCATCTGTCACAGTGAGCATCGGCATGGCGTCCTTTCCGGAGGACAGTCATGACGGGATTTCTCTGATTCAGGTTGCGGATGATGCCATGTATAAGGCAAAACGGGCCGGGAAAAACCGTGTGGAAATCTATCATAAACCTAATGGAGGCTCTTAATGGCTCGTCCCAGTGGATTCGGTGCAAAAATTGCCAACCGGCAAAAAGAGGGGAAAAAGTGTCCCGTCTGTGGTGAAGCAATCTCCCACCTGAAAGTGTTCAAATCCGTCAACAGTGATAAAGAAGGCGTCAAGTTCAACCAGAAAATGGTTTCTGTGTGTGCTTGCAATAAAAACGAAATCTTCAACTGATGGATGAAAAAAAATGTAAAAAGACCCCTGCCAGCAGGGGTTTTTTATATGTGTAAACATTTTGCATAAACACCCCCACCTTGGTAAATTGCATTCTCATGAAAAAGCTTTTATCATACACATTTCTGTTCTCTCTTTTTCTGTTTTTGGTCGCTTGTTCAAGCCGGAAAGCCCTGGTTTCAACCGGGGAAGATAAGCAGCGCACCTATCCTACAACGGCCGTTCAGAAATTTGCATACGGAGAGTTATACAGGCAGGCAGGTGATTTTGCCCGGGCCCTTATAGAATACGAAGAAGCAGCATCCATTGACTCTTTAAGTCCTGTCATTTATGCCCGGATCGGGGAAGCCTATTTGGCATTGAACCGGATGACTAAGGCCCGGAACGCTTTTTTGAAATCTGTGGAGTTAAACCCTGATCAGCCCGGCCTCTTTGATATGATTGCTCTTACCCTTGTCATGGACGGAAAGATGGCTGAAGCAGAAAAAATCTGGCTTAACCTGATAGAAAATTATCCCTGGTATGAAGATGCCTGGTATAATCTTTCGGATTTCTATTTTGAACAGAATGATACGGCAAAGGGACTGGACATACTCCAGCGTTTACTCAAAAAAAATCCGGACAATACGGATGTATTGGGCCGGATTGTGGATGTGTTGCACCAACTGGGCCGGTATGAGGCATCCATCCCCTTTCTGGAAAAACTTATTTCACAGATTCCCGACTACAGCCGTTTTTATCAGAGTCTTTATAAAACCTATATAGAACTGGGACGTGAGGAAGAAGCCCGGCAAACCCTTCTCCGCTGGCGGGAGCATGTGAATCCCTCTCCGCAGGTTGAACTGTTATATGCCGATCAGCTGATTCGGAACGGAGAATGGGACAAGGCCCTGGATATACTCTATCAGGGACATGCAGTATGGCCTGGACAATGGGCCTTCCCTCATCTTTTGGCGATTGTCTATATCGAAAAAGAAGAGCCGGACAGTGTGAGGAAATATTACAATATGGCCCTGAACGAAGGATCAGCTCTCCCGGTTGCCTACCGGAATTATGCCCTTTGGCTTGCGGATCAGGATGATATCCGGACAGCACTGGATGTGATTCTGGAAGGCCGGGACCTGCATCCGGATGATCAGGATTTGATGTACATGGAAGCCCTCCTCCTGGATGAATCGGATGAACCGGTGAAAGCGATTCGGGTCTTGGAAAACCTCCGGACACTCCAGCCGAACAATGAAAACGTACTTCAGATGCTTGCCGCACTCTATGACCGGACCGGACAAAGTGCCCGGGCTGAAGAGCTGTACGAGATCCTGTTAGCCAAAAACAGAGAAAATCCCCTCATTCTCAATAATTACAGCTATCTTCTTGCAGAACACAATAAGGATCTTTCAAAAGCTTGGAATATGATCCAAAAAGCGCTCTCCCTGGAACCGGAAAACGGGGCTTATCTGGATACGGCAGCCTGGATTTTGTACCGCCTGGGCCGGTATCCCGAAGCGCTGAATTATATCAATCGTGCCCTGTCTGTCCTCCCGGATGATTATGAGATGCTGTATCATAAAGCCATGATTTTGCTCTCTATGAATCAGGGGGATGAAGCAAATGATCTTCTGCAAAAATCCCTGGAAAAAAACCCCGATTATAAACCGGCTCGTGACCAATTGGAGGCTATGAATCATGATTGACGTTTCCATTGTCATACCGGTCCTGAATGAAGAGGGGACCCTTAAAACCCTGACGGATAAAATTCTTGCAGTACTCCGGTCAGAAAATCTTCAGGGTGAAATTTACTTCATCAACGACGGCTCGACGGATCAGACCCCTAAGATACTGGACACTCTGGCAAAAGATATTGAACAGGTATCTGTTACCCATTTCAGGCGGAATAAAGGAAAAGCCGCGGCATTACAGGCCGGTTTTCGCCAGGTGAAAGGCCGCTATGTGATTACCATGGACGGGGATTTGCAGGATGATCCTGAAGAGATCCCCCGGCTTCTTGCCAAACTGAAAGAAGGCTGGGATATGGTATCCGGATGGAAAAAAGTCCGCCATGATCCCCTGAATAAAACACTGCCCAGTAAACTCTTCAACAAAACTACCAGCCTCCTGACCGGTATCCCCATCCATGATTTTAACTGCGGGCTCAAGGCATACCGGAAAGAAGTGGTGCAATCCATCAGCCTCTATGGTGAACTGCACCGTTATATTCCTGTCCTGGCCAAAATGGAAGGCTTCCGTGTGACAGAGATTCCCGTCACTCACCATCCCCGGACATCCGGAAAAAGTAAATACGGTGCCGGACGGATGTTTAAAGGATTTTTTGACTTGATCACTGTCCTTTTTCTTGCCCGTTTTACTCTGCGGCCTATGCACTTTTTCGGGATGCTGGGACTCCTTTCGGTAGTTGTGGGGGCGGGTGTTGAAGTGTGGGTCCTTATTTTGAAATATGCCTATCATGAACCCTTCCAGACACATGTGGCCTTGTTGCTTTTTGGAATTTTACTCCTGATTTTGGGAATTCAACTTGTTTCCATGGGACTCATCGGTGAAATGCTGGTGTATCAGTTCAGGAAGAATAAAAGGGAACCAGGAGGTGATGATGACGCGTGATTATCCCTACCTTTTTACCGTCATTATCCCCACTTATAACCGCCTGTCTGAAATCCGGGAATTGCTTTTATCCCTCCGCGACCAGATATTTCCCCCCGGGGATTTTGAGGTCCTTATTGTGGATGATGGTTCTACAGATAAAACACAGGAATTTGTAGAAAGCTTCAGTCAGGAGACCTCCCTGAATCTTCGTTTTATCCGGCAGGATCACCAGGGACCCGGTGCTGCACGAAATCTGGGCATGAAACATGCCAGAGGAAAATACTTCATTTTTGTGGATAGTGATTGTATTGCCCATCCCCGCTGGCTTCAGGCCTATGCCGATGCCGTGTCCAAACAGGATGTGGCCGGATTTGGGGGTCCGGACAGGGTCCGGTCGGATTTTTCACCCCTGCAAAAAGCCATTGATTACAGCATGACATCTTTCATCACGACCGGCGGAATCCGGGGACATTCACAAAAAAAATTGTCCAAATATTATCCCCGGAGCTTCAATATGGGTGTCCGGGCTGATATCGTGGATAAAATCGGCGGAATGAATGATCTCCGCCATGGACAGGATATCGAGTTCAGCAACCGTATTCTGGCCACAGGCGAACCCGTGATAAAAGTGGATGATGCTATTGTCTATCATAAACGGCGTACTTCCATAAAAAAATTTTTCAAACAGGTTTTTAACTGGGGTGTTGCCCGGATCAATCTGTATAAAATCGATCGCAGAATGCTTGAACCGGTCCACTTTTTGCCTGCGGCAGGGACTTTGTTTACCGTTTTGATCCTTGTCCTCTTTCTGCTGGCTCCCGGATTTTTCTGGCCCCTTCCGGCACTGGGCATCCTCGTTCTTTTAGCGATGGGGCTTCACGGGATCATCAAGTATAAGGATGCCCGGGTTTTTCTCTACATTCCAATTATTGTGCCGACCCAGATTATTGCCTACGGACTGGGTTTTATCCAGGCTTATTATAAACGGGTAATTTTAAAACAGGATG
This sequence comes from Fidelibacterota bacterium 46_43, assembly GCA_001509335.1. Lineage (GTDB taxonomy): Bacteria > Fidelibacterota > Fidelibacteria > Fidelibacterales > Fidelibacteraceae > Fidelibacter. The sequence continues at coordinate 14,161 of LGGY01000124.1, read as the reverse complement.
CGTTTACCGGATTTGTCCGGAATTACTATAAATAATCAACTATCGGGGGTATCATGTCTGATCAAAATGTGCAACCGGCTGCATGGGAAGTGTTGAGCGGGAAAAAAGCTCTTCTGGCGGCAGTGATTATTCTCCTGATTCCTCTGATCATTTTGTATGCAGAGTACATTTTTAATAATGTCCGCCCTTTGGGTGTGGATTCAGTGGCGTCTGTTGCCAGTACCCGAAAGTATCTGGATTGGGAAAAGGAAAGCGGTGAAAAAGCCTTGTGGAATCCCAGTTTTTTCTGCGGCATGCCCACATACCATCGCATTACACCTCCTTTGCTCCATCCGGATACGCTTGTTGAATTTTTAGGGAAGTTTACTTATCTCTATTTTTGGTATTTCCTTCTGGGTGGCCTTGGCATGTTTGCCTTGCTCATCTCACGGAAAATCCCCTGGTATGCCGCTGTAATTGTGGCCCTTGGGTTTATTCTGCTGCCACACTGGCAGTCCCTGATTCATGTGGGACACTATAGCAAACTCCGGGCTTTTATGGTCATGCCCTGGCTGATTCTGAGTTTTCAGCTTTTGGTGGATAAACGAAAATGGTATACTGTGGGTGTTTTTGCCCTTATCTTTTCCTGGATGGTACGGACCCAGCATATTCAGGTTGTTTTTTACGGTATCCTCATCCTTCTTTTCCTTTATCTGATCCCTGTTTTGAGGCTGCTTTTTCGAAAAGAGTATCGCCTTTTCGGAGACCTGACACTTAAAATCGCCGTGGCAGTCGTCTTAACCGTCTTGGTCTCAGCCCAGCCCTTTATCAGTCTGCATGAATACACGCCCCATTCAACCCGTGGGGGCAATCCCCTTCAAATCGGCCAGGAACAGGCCTCGGCAACCCGTGCCAAGGGTGTTAGCCTCGATTATGCCACGCGCTGGTCTCTTTCACCTAAAGAAATTTTAAACTTCTTTTTTCCCCGTTTCTTCGGTGGTATGTCCTCGGAAAAATATGACGGGAATGCCTATCCCCGGCTGAAAGGACAAAACCTCCCTGGTTATTGGGGGGATATGCCCTTTACCCAAAGTTATGACTCCATGGGATTTTTGCTCTTTTTGTTAGCGCTTATCGGCATCATCCGATATTTCAAGCTGGGGCAGGTGAAATCCCTGACGATTTTTGCTGTTTTTACGGTGCTTCTGGGTTTCGGTCACCACCTGATGCCCCTTTATAAACTATTTTTCTACTATTTCCCCTATTTTTCCAAATTCCGGGTTCCGGTGATGATCGTTAATATGACCTTTATAACCCTTTTGATTCTTGCAGGCTATGGATTAAAAGCCCTTTTCTCTCCCAGGGAGCATGAAAGAGATTATCTTGAACCCCTTGTGTTTGGAGGGGGGGTGGTTTTTATCCTCATTCTGCTTTTATTTCGGGGACAGTTTTCATACATGGCTCCAGGTGAAGCATCAAGGTATCCCGGTGAAACCCTGGGAATCCTCAAAGCGGTCCGGAAAGAAATACTTACCGGTGAATTACTCCGGGCTTTGTGGATTACCGTACTTGCCGGTTTGGCTGTTACGGCATACCGCTTTAAAAAACTGGCAAAATTTCCCCTGGCCCTGATTCTTTTGGGACTTGTTTCGGTGGAACTGGGGATTATCACCGGGAAAGCCTATAATCAAATTCCCCTTGGAAATGAAAAGGTCATGGAGCGGCGTCAGTTTTCCGACACCGATATCACCCGGATGCTGGAAAAAGCTCCGGAAGGATACCGGGCACTGGTTGTGGGACAGGGTTTTCAGGATAATCATTATGCCTATTGGTATCCATTGATTAACGGGTACAGTGCAATAAAACTTCAGACAATTCAGGATGCAGTGGATCACCTTCTGCTTGAGGGATCCGGCCCGGCCCGGCTGAACTGGAATGTGGTAAACATGTTAAATGGCCGGTATATTATTGCTTCCGGGCAGTTGGAACACGCTTTTCTCAAACCCTTGGCTATCGATCAAAACCGGAAGGAAATCCTTTATGAAAATACCCGTGCTCTGCCAAAAGCCTGGTTGATTCAACGTCTGGAAAAAGTGGATTCCTGGGAAGAGGCTGTCCGGAACATGAATCGTGAAGACTTTAATCCGGCCGCCGTTGCCTATGCCTTGGATGCCGACGGACAATACAGTGGAAATGGCACAGTCCGACTGGAATCTCAAACCCCCAATTCCCTTACCTTTTCTGTCAACACAGCGGAAAAACAGTTTATGGTTATTTCCGAAATGTTTTACGATGAGGGATGGATTGCTGAATATCAGGGAAATCCCCTGCCCATATACCGTGTCAACTATATGCTACGGGGAGTGGAACTCCCGGCCGGTGAGGGAACCCTCCGACTGCGCTTTAATCCACCGGCATACCGACGGGGACTTGTAGTGAGCTGGATTGGTGTGATTATCGTGTGGATTTTAATCGGGGGCGGATGGTGGCTTGAACGGAAATCACGACGTGAGCCGGAAACTCATGCCTAAAGTCCTGATGATTACATATTACTGGCCGCCAGCCGGTGGACCGGGTGTACAACGCCTGGTGAAATGGGTACACCATTTACCTGAATACGGATGGGAACCTCTTGTGCTCACGGTGGAACATGGCGATTATCCCGCCATAGATCCGGGACTTGCCCGGGAAATTCCACAAAATTTAAAGGTTTTCTACACTAAAACCGTGGAACCTTTTGGTTTGTACAAACGGATGACTGGAAAGGGAAAAGAGGATGAAATTCCGACCTATGTGCTCAGCCGGAATGAAAATGAATCACTGAGCCAGAAATTCTCCCGATGGATCCGGGCCAACTTTTTTATTCCCGATGCCCGGATGGGATGGAATTTTTTTTTAAAACGAGCGGGACGCCGGATTATCCTCCGGGAAAAACCGGATCTGATTCTCAGTTCATCACCCCCTCACAGCCTTCAAATCGGTGCGGGAAAACTGGCACGACTCTTCAGACTTCCCTGGATTGTGGATTTACGGGATCCATGGACGGAAGCATTCTGGGAAAAAGATCTGAATCGTACTGCCCTTGCTGAATCCCTGAACCGCCACTTTGAAAGGCAGGCCCTGAATAAAGCAACGGCCGTGATTACGGTAAGTCCCGGCCTGGTGGATATGTTTAAGCAAAAAGCTGAAAACCGTTATCATGTGATCCATAACGGATTTACACGCCTGAATGGGCCGCCGAAAGCTTCTTCCCACTTTACGATTCTGTATGCAGGCACCCTGAGTAAATTTCAGGATCCTTGCCCCTTGCTGGAAGCACTCCGTCAATTACCGGATAAGGTGTTGAAAATAATGAAATTACGGTTTATCGGAAAGGTCTATGATGCCCATAGGACACATATTGAGCACACCTCACCGGTTCCGGTAACCTTTGAGCCGTATATGCCACATGACAGGATGATGGAAGAAGCCCGCTCAGTAGCTGTTCTCCTGAAAATCCAGGCTCAGAGCGGTTATTCCGATAAGAGCATCGGGGCGAAAATGTACGATTACCTGGCCATGCGAAAACCGATTCTCGTGATCGGAGGTAAGGGAGGTGTCATTGAATCCATGGTGGTCGGGACCGAGAGTGGTGGTGTCTATTCGGAACAAGATGTGGCGGGTATTGCAGATTTTTTAACCCGGTGGATTCGTGTTTTTGAAAAAGAACAAGTCATCTCTCTTCCTGTTGGAGAATCCCTGAAGCAGTATGAAACATCGGAAAATGTCCGCAAGTTGTCTGAGATCATGTTTAAGGTGGCACACCGTGGCTAAACGCCTGCAAAAAATGGCATTTATGCTGAATAAGTTCAGGCGGGATATTGTAAAAAAATCCCCGCCCTTTGCCATGTCAACAAACCTTTTTTCCCATGAGCTGGGGGAATTTTATTTTCTTTTTGAGGATGACCCCAAAAGATTGAACCGTCTGATCAGCGGATTTGATGAAAAAGGGGTTCCTGTGAACAGGGCATATATCGACGTGGAATCACCCCGTTTCCATTATTACCCTATATCCATAGGCCAATATGCCCTGGCCCGTTTTAACCGTTTTGTTCAAAGCGGAGACCCTGCCGTTTCCGAACATTTTATACGTATTGCCGATTGGTTTCTTGAAAAAGCGGAGCGGGATGAAACCGGTGTTTTCTGGCTTACGGATATTCCCAAGCCGGAATACCGGGTGACCAAACCCTGGAAATCCGCCTTTGCCCAAAGCCGGGCTCTGTCAGTCCTTTTACGGGCGTGGCAACTGACATCCGATGAAAAATATCTGGTGTTGATTCCGGGAATTCTCGATCTTTTCTTTGTGGATATACGGGATGGCGGAGTAGTGGCGGATTTATATGAAGGACTTCCCTTTTACGAAGAGTATGTGGCGACAAAACCCACACGGGTGCTGGACGGACACAATTTTTCCCTGTTGGGACTTTTTGATGCATACCGGGCGCTGCCGGAAGATCTCTATCCCGCAGATAAAATCAGGGCAAAGGATGCGTTTGATGCGGGAATTCAAACCCTGATCAAGCGGTTGCCTGATTATGATATGGGATACTGGATCCGTTTTAACCTGTGCGACATGGATCATTATCCCAAAACAGACCCCTGTTCGGTGGGATATTACCGGTTGATTCTGAGCCAGCTTCAACTCCTTGAAAATCTCTCCGCCCGCCGGGAATTAAAAACCTTTAGAGAACAGTTTTCACACTATGACCGTATGGATTACATCATCCGGATGTATGGAGATAAAGTGAAAGCATTAAAAAAGCTGGAGCGTATCTGATGTGTGGCATTCTGGGGACCATTGAAGCGGGAGGGACCCCTCCTAAACGCTTTCAGCAGATGCTGGACCTGATCCGTCACAGGGGTCCTGATGCCGAATCAATATACAGGCATGGCAACGTGACCCTGGGGCACCGGCGTCTGGCCATTATTGACCTAAAAACCGGGGACCAGCCAATTTTTAATGAAGATCACTCCATTGCCGTCATCTATAACGGTGAAATCTACAACTACAAAGTGATCCGTGAAGAGCTGAAAGCTCTGGGACATCATTTTTACACAGAATCGGATACTGAAGTCCTGGTCCATGGGTATGAAAGTTGGGGGACAGACTTCTTCAGTCGTCTGAACGGTATTTTTGCCTTTGCCATCCTGGATCAAAGACAAGATTCACTTATCCTGGTACGAGATCATTTTGGCATCAAACCCCTTCACTATACTCATCAGAACGGTCTTTTTGCCTTTGCTTCGGAGCAGAAACCCCTGCTCCTACATCCCTCCATAACCCGGGAATTAAACCTTCAGTCTCTTCATATCCATCTGAATCTCCGCTACACGCAAAATGACCAGACCCTTTTTCAAGGAATTTACCGTCTTCCACCGGCACATTATCTTGTATATCGTAACAAACAAATCAGCATACATAGATACTGGGAATTAACACCGGAAATCCGGGACGATGTGAGTGAAAAAGAAGCGACAGACCGGCTTCATGAGCACCTCCGGCAGGCTGTAAAACGCCAGCTGATTTCCGATGTCCCTCTGGGGGTGTACTTAAGCGGCGGCATGGACTCATCGGTCATCGTCCAGAAGATGTCTGAACTGGGTGTTCCGGATATCAAGACATTCACCCTCGGTTTTAACGAACCCACCGATGAATTTCCTGATGCGGAACGGGTTGCCCGCCACTTCAAAACAGATCATCATACCCTAAGTCTGAGCATGGAACCCCTGAAAATGTTTCCGGAAGTTTTATGGCATGCCGAGGAACCGAAAATCAACCTCCTTCAGGGCTTTAATATGTCTGCCTTTGTCAAACCCCATGTATCGGTGGTTCTTGGCGGACTCGGTGGAGATGAGCTGCTGGCAGGCTATGATATCCACCGCTTTATCTATCCCCTGAACCACCTTCATCACCGGATCCCACGAGGGATGAAAAAAATCGGAGATATAAAATCCCGGATTCTCTTCAGCATGGAACAAAACACCGGAATTTTACGGCTGGATGAGTACCGGCGGGGCATCCAGATGCTTCTGGCACTGGGACAAATAGAAAAATATTATCTGATTCTGAGGAATGTGTGGGACTATGATAATCCCATGTATGACCGGATTTATCACCGGGACATAGCTCAACTCATGAGAGCAGAATCTTTAAAGGTCCACAAGGCCTTTGATCCCTTTTTCCATAAGGTTCTTCACATGTCCGCACTGGACCAGGTGCTTTTTACAGAATTTCATACCAAGATGGTTAATGACTACCTACTGGTGGAAGACCGGATGAGTATGAGCCATTCCGTGGAAGAGAGAGTCCCTTTTCTGGACCTTGATTTGGTGCAGTTTGGATTTTCTGTTCCGGCCGGATTGAAAATGAAGGGAAACCGGACCAAAGATCTATTCCGGAAAGCCATGGAACCCTATTTGCCGGAAAAAATCACTCAAAAAAAGAAATGGGGGTTTACAGTCAATCCCTATCTCCAGTTCAAAAAAGACCTGAAGGATGTCTGCGAAAAAGTTTTAACCCGAAACTTTATAGAAAAGCAGGGCTTGTTTAATTACGAATACATTCGCAAAATACTGGATGCGCCACCCAATCCCCGTCTCCGTTGGCATTATAATTTTCTATGGGTGATCATGGGATTGGCAGTATGGCAAAAGATGTTTATCGAGAGTGATGCTTTTGCAGAGCGTCATTTTGATTTGGAATCCTACATGAATTGAGGAAAATCATGAAGACAGCAAAACGCATATTGATCCTGGCCCCCCATACGGATGACGGTGAATTTGGATGCGGGGGAAGTATAGTAAAATTTCTGGAAGACGGGGCAGATGTATATTATGCCGCTTTTTCAACTGCCAAGGAATCGGTTCCCCCGGGTATGCCGGAAAATATTCTGGAAATTGAAGTAAAAGAAGCCACAAAACGCCTGGGTATAAAACCGGAAAATCTTCTCATTTACGGGTTTACCGTGCGGAAACTCAACTATGTCCGCCAGGATTTACTGGAAGAAATGATTCGCCTAAAACAGGATCTGGACCCGGATCTTGTTTTTATGCCATCTCCTCATGACTTACACCAGGATCACAACACAGTGGCCATGGAAGGGCAAAGGGCTTTCAAACAAACGACCATTCTGGCCTATGAAATCCCGTGGAATCATATCAATTTCGAAACACGTTCCTTCATCCGGCTGGAAAAACGGCATATTGAAAAGAAAATATATGCTTTGGATGCATACAATTCCCAGAAAATGCGCAAGTATGCTTCCAAAGAATTCATTATGAGCCTTGCCACCACACGGGGTGTGCAAATCGGGTGTGACTATGCCGAATGTTTTGAAGTCATCCGGTATATAATCTGATAGGAAAGCCATGAAACCAATCCGTATTTTGCTTACAACAGTCGGTTGTCCCGGAGGCGTAACCATGATCCGGGCGCTGAAAGAACATGGAGAAAGACCGGTTGAAATCATCGGGACGGATATGAATCCACACGCTGCCGGCCGCTTTTTCAGTGATGCCTTTTACCCTGTCCCTGCCGGGAATGATCCTGCCTATCCCGATACAATCCTTCATATTGCCCGGAAAGAAAAAGTGGATCTGATTCTGCCCCAAAGCTCCTCAGATGTGATGCCCCTGAGTCCCCTCCGGGAGGATTTTCGTCAGGCAGGTTTTCCCATCATGATCCCCAAAACCGAATCGGCCATTCCATGTAACAGTAAATCTGCCATGAATACCTTTTTTGAAGAGAGTCTGGTCCCACTGCCGGAAACACGGACCGTGAACACTGTAGAAGCTTTCAGAAAAGCAGCCCTGGATCTGGGCTATCCTCATAAACGCGTCTGTTTTAAACCGGCTGTGAGTAAAGGTTCACGGGGTTTCAGGATTCTGGAAGCCGGGACCGACCGCTTGAATATGCTGTTGCAAAAACGAATTGAAGACACCACCTTTACCCTTGAAGAATGTGAAGAAATCCTGGGACAAACTCCACGGTTCCCTGACCTGCTGGTATCAGAATTTCTGGAGGGGATCGAGATAACCGTAGATTGTTATTGCCAAAACGGAGAGGTTTTGTTGAGCTTTACAAAAACACGTGAGGCCATGAAAGCCGGTCTGGCCATGTTTTTCAGGAATCAGGATGCCCCGGAATATATGGATTATGCCCGGGATATTGTCCGACGTCTCCAATATGACTACTTTATCAATATTCAGTTTAAAGGTGGCAAGCTCATGGAAATTAATCCACGGGTCTCTACCTTTGTCCACCAGGAGAATTTTAATATCCCCTGGGCGGGGGTAAAACACGAACTTGGACTTATATCTCATGAAGACCTTGCCGTGATGCAGAAAAATTTTCGGACAACACGTCAAAGTGTCCGGTATTATGATCAGGTGTTTTATGATTCAGAAGACTTGGAATAAGTCTGCCCAAACCGGGAGCGCATGATGGATCTGCTGGATATGAAAATTTTTAAGCAGCTTTATATGCAGCGTAATATTTCTGCAGTATCCCGTTTTTTATATTTATCCCAGCCAACCATCAGTTATCGTTTGAATAAACTTCAGCATGAACTGAACACAACCCTGTATACTTACGACGGTGAATATCACTTTACACCCCAGGGAAAAGTATTTTACGAATATTGTGAACGGATACTCCGGGATCATGACGAACTGGTAACCCGGCTGGAAGGCATGAATGACTTTACCGTTAATCTGAGCACGGTGGCCACGTATCTTTATCTTGAACCTATTTATATATTTCTTCGGGAAAAAGGGCTTTTTCCCCGTATTCATACCTGCCGGTCTGATGAAGCCATTCGGAATATCATTGATCATCAGGCGGATGTGGCGATTGTCGGGGGGGTGAATATGGAGCTCCCCAGGCACATAGATGTAATCCCCCTGAAAGATGAACGGATTGTTCTGGTTTACCACCAATCCCTGAGTCATGATATCCGTGAAATTCCACTGGTGATCGATCAGAAGGATTCAGGGATTCATGCCGTTGTCCTGAACTATCTGGAGCAGTTTGATCATGTGAACATTGTTGCCGAAATGGGGGCTACCGCAGACCGCTTGGCCCTCATAAATCGTGAACCTTTGGGACTCTTTATCAATGAAACCTATCTGAAAGACATCCAGGACAGGTATCCTTATATCGTAATTTCAGACACCTATCAGATCCACCGGAATATTCTGCTTTTAGCCAGTGAATCCTCCCGTTATGGGGATATGATCCGGGTACTTATCGAAAAATTAAATAATCTGTCCCCCACTCATTAAATAATTGGAATTTTATCCCCCTTTAATTCTCTCTATACTCATTCAAATTGAAGTAGAAGGAGGCTATTCATGAAAAAATTGCTACTGTGTTTACTTGCAGGGATCATGCTGGCAGGTTATACCCGTGCTGAAATCACTCTGAGTGGAGATACCTGGATGCGGCCCCGTTTTGATCTGATCACGTATAAAGATGCCGATGGGAAAATCACCAGCCGGACCGGTGATGCCTATTTGCAGTTCAGAACACGGCTGAATGTGGATGCTGATTTAAAAGACGGGTATTTTGCAAGTCTTCAGTTATCACATAATTCCCTGGCGTTCTGGTCTAAGATGGGTGATGGCTCGGGACTTCCTTCTGCATCGTCTGACGGGTCCGCCCAATCGCCTGCTGTTGATTTTACTCAGCTTTATGTTGGTAAAAAGGGGGATTTAGGATTTGAACTGGGACGGATTCCCCAGGGAGGAAACACCATCTGGGATATTCATTATTATCCTACCCGGGTGGTGGATATTCCATTCCTGATTTTCAACAACAATGCTTACACCGGTTTCAGGGTGAATAAAAAACTGGGGGGAGGACAGGCCAGAGCTTATTTTTCCGTGGATGAAAACCGGACCAATCTGGAGGTCTACCTGGATGGGGATTCAACTATCACCAATCGGGACGGGATGACAGTTGGGGCTGATTATACCCTGAATTTGGGTTCTTTGGAGTTTGTCCCCCATGTTTTATGGAGCACAAAGAAAAGCAATTACAATCCCCTGACGGCCGGAGCGGTTGTATCGGGCAAGGTTTCCGGATATTCTGTTTGGGGTGAAGCCGCTTTAACCTTTGAAGAATTTTATGACGGCTGGATTGGCCGCATTGGCATGAAGGGAAAAACCGGCCCTGGTATCTTTCGGGGATTTCTGGATTACAGCCAGGTGACAGACAGTAGAGACAACACAACAAATCACCTTTATAGCTGGTTGGAGTATAAAATTACGGTGCATAATTCGGATGCCGGATCGGTTAAAATCCGTCCTACCTGGCGCCGGCAGTGGAAAGGGAATCCGAATGACACCAAATATGCCCGGAACAAAATTGAATGTTTCATTGAATATGCGTTTAAATAGGGGGGTGACAGGATGAAAAAAACAGCATTATTATTACTGACGCTCTTGCTGGGTTTATCTTTGTTTTCCTGTGGCAAGAGTGTGGATAAGAACCGGGTTGTGGTTGCCCAGCAGTTTGGATTGGGGTATGCCCCCGTCATTTTAATGCAGGAATTGAATCTGATAGAAAAATATTATCCCGAGGCACAGGTTGAGTGGGTGCGCCTGGGGTCCGGAGGAGCCATCCGGGAGGGGATGGCCGGAGGCAACATTGATGTGGGCAGTATGGGTGTTCCTCCCTATCTGATTGCCTGGGCCAAAGGCTATGACTACAAAATCATTTCTGCTTTGTGTGAGATGCCTTTGGGACTTCAGACATATCATGAAAATGTTAAAACCTTAAAAGATATCAAACCGGGAATGAAAATTGCGTTGCCGTCGCCGGGTTCCATCCAGCATATTCTTCTTTCCATGGCTGCGGCAAAGGAACTGGGAAATCCCAAAGCTCTGGATCAGAATATTATTGCCATGGCCCATCCCGACGGAGTCAATGCCCTGATCAACCAGGTGGAAATTGACGGCCATTTTACATCGCCACCCTATATTTTCAAGGAGCTGGAGCAGGATAATATTCATCAGGTGGTTAATGCCCGGGATGCTTTTGGCGGTGATTTCACCTTTTTGGTTACGGCTGCAACCGGTCAATTAAAAAAACGAAATCCGGAGCTGTTCAACGCCGTATACAAGGCGCTGGAAGAGGCTATCATTATGTTAAATGAAAATCCCGAAAAGACTGCAGAATATGTAGCACCGGTATTAAATTTAGACCGGGAAACGTACATGAAATACATCACATGGGAAGGGGTCCGTTTCAGTACAAATCCCCATGGTTTGCTGACATTTCTGGATTTTATGAATGAAGCGGGATATGTTGACCGCAATACGGAGAATGTAAAAGACCTGCTTTGGGAAACGTTGGATCCGGCCTGGGCAGATTAAGAAAAGAGTCTGTACGTATGCTGAAATCAGAAATACGGGAACGGCGAGTTACCGTGATCACAAAAGTTTTGTTTATTTTTGTTTTATTTTTCTTCTGGGAATACCTTCCGGTGTGGACAGGGCGGGACAAACTCTTTCCGCCCCTCTCCCGGGTCCTGGAATCCCTGTGGCAAAATCTGACAACCGGCGAATTGCTTCAGCACATTAAATTTTCCCTTTATCTGATTTTCAGCGGTATCGGCCTGGGCATCATACTGGCATTTTTCCTGACAGCCTTCTGCATGATCAGTAAAACCTTTGCCCGGATCATGGATGTGATTGTATCTATTATGCATCCGTTACCGGGTATCGCTCTGCTACCGGTAGTCATGTTGTTGGTGGGACTCGGTGCCAAAGCCATCATTATCATCATTATTCATTCCATCCTTTGGCCCCTCATCGTGAATTCCCTGGCAGGATTCCGTGCGATACCGAAAATTCAACTGGAACTGGGACGGAACATCGGCATGAGTGAATTTCGCCTGATATGGGCCGTGATGATTCCCAATGCTTTTCCCTACATCTTATCCGGACTCAAAATCGCGTGGGCCCGGAGCTGGCGCGCCCTGGTGTCTGCCGAAATGGTGTTCGGTGCCTCCGGTGTGGTCGGCGGACTCGGTTGGTTTATCTATAAAACCCGTTACTTCATGGATATCGAATCGGTCTTTGCCGGACTGATTTCAGTGATTATTATCGGTATGCTTGTTGATGAGTTCCTTTTGAAAACATTGGAAAACAAAACCGTGAAGAAATGGGGAATGAGTGCCTGATGAGTAATCTGCTTGTTCAGGATCTTGTAAAACAATATTCCCTCGAAGGTAAATCCTTTACGGTGCTGGATAAACTCTCCTTTTCCGTAGATTCCGGTGATTTTCTCACCATTCTGGGTCCATCGGGATGCGGTAAAACAACCCTCATCCGCTGTATTTGCAGTATTGAAGAACCTACATCAGGAAAAATCCTCCTGGACGGAAAACCCATCAGCGGAATCGGCCCGGACCGCCTTATGGTTTTTCAGGATTTCAACCAGCTGTTCCCGTGGAAAACCGTCATTGAAAATGTCATCTATCCCTTAAAATTAAATAAGGTATCGGGGGACATCAAAACGCTGACACGGCGGGCGGAAGAGTTTCTGGACCTGGTTCACCTTTCGGCTTTCAAACATGCCTATCCCAATCAACTCTCCGGCGGCATGAGGCAACGGGTGGCGATTGCCCGCTCTTTGGCCCTGAACCCCAAGGTCCTGATGATGGATGAACCCTTCGGCGCTCTGGATGCCCAAACCCGGTCCATCCTCCAAAAAGAATTGAAAAGCCTCTGGCGGAAATTTCAAACAACCATCATTTTTATCACCCACAATGTCCAGGAAGCCATTCTTTTAGGTTCAAAAGTGATGGTCCTCTCTCTAAGTCCGGCAAAAATTAAGTATTATAAAAAAAATCCCCTTCCTGAACCCCGTATGCCCGAAACACCGGAATTTATGGCGCTGTGGCATACACTTTATGATCAGCTGGATACCCAGCGATACTAAAGGGTTTTCCTCTATAAAGCCGGGTAATAATACTGCACTTTTTCTTTCCTGCCATGTAAATTCCCCTTATGGGCATTCATAGATCGCACAGGCAGGCTGAAAAGAGTAAAGAAAGTCCTTCACTTTGCTTTATTGCTCCACGGTATGAACATGAAAGTTTTTTTATAATTCAGGATGTGGACATTTTACGACATTTTTTTACGGTCCATGTTTGCCGTTTTAAATCGGCTGCCGGTTTTAGAACAGCGGCAAGTATGATAAAGCAACTTTTTCAATTGCCCCTTCCCATATATCGCAGCCGGGCCTTGTTTATTTGGTTTGCCGACTATCATGCCCTGATCCCCACGATACTGGGACACCTTTTCCGGAAACCTGTGTTTCTGGTTTTGGGTGGATATGATACAACTTGGCTGCCGGAATATGATTATGGTGTGTTTACTAATCCCCTTCGCACCCGAATCGTCCGTTTTTTGTATCAAAAAGCTGACTGTGTGTTGCCGGTTTCGGACTATGCCGCCGCTGAATCGAAAAAAAGAGCTGCTTATTCAGGCCATGTCATCTATAATGCCATCGTATTTCCGGATGTTCAATTGGAAGAACTGATGCTGAAAAAGAACCTGATTCTGACAGTGGGATATTGCAATACCCGTCGCCGGTATTTTATAAAAGGGTTTGACCGTTTTATTCAGATGGCCCGGATGAATCCGGAGTATCCCTTTATGATAATCGGAATGGAGCAGTCCTTTAAGGATGGGCTCTCAAATCTACCGGAAAATCTGACAATCCTCACCCCCCGGTCGCATGAAACCCTTGCAGAATACTATAAAAAAACATCGGTTTACTGCCAGTTTTCCCGTTTTGAATCCTTTGGCATGAGTGTGGCGGAGGCTTGTGCCATCGGAGCCCTGCCCCTGGTTTCTTCTGCCGGAGCCCTGCCTGAAATGGTGAACAATAATACGGATTATATCATTGAGGATTTTGATGATTCGAAAGAGGGTCGGCGCAAAATACAGTCGCTCTATTCCGGAAATCACAAAAAACGCGAGGAATGTGTCCGGACACTCAAAGAAAAATATAGTCTGGAAGTCCGTAAAAATGCCTTAAAATCTATTTTTATTGAGAAAGGTCTTTTACCGAAGGATATATGAAAGTCCCCTCTTTATCCTGGGTTTACATAAATTCGGAACGAGTCTGGTC
>LGGY01000027.1 GCA_001509335.1 Fidelibacterota bacterium 46_43 | reverse complement strand
ATACTTCCCCGGGATATGCTGGACAGGAATCCCATGGGAAACTGGGGCGGACTTATCCTTTTGGGAAATGCCCCGGTAAATATCGGTGAAACCTATGTGGAAGGATTGGCCGGTATTCCTTTCGGAGGCAGTGATCCCGATGATGACAGCGGCATTCTTAAATATGTCCGGGTATGGTACGGGGGACGTTCCATCGGGCAGGATAACGAAATCAACGGAATTACGCTTGCCGGTGTGGGACGTGGAACAACTATTGAGTATTGTGAGGTCGCCTATAATCTGGATGATGGATTTGAAATGTTTGGGGGAACAGTAAATCTTAAACATTGTGCAGCCATCTTCTGCGGTGATGACCATTTCGATACGGATTTGGGATATCAAGGGAAAGGACAGTTTCTTCTGGCACTTATTGGATCTGATGATGGTAACCGTGGTTTTGAAATGGATAATGACGGTTCAAATATGGATTTGCAACCCCGTTCTTTTCCGCAATTCCACAATGTAACAATTATCGGTTCCGGTGAGGGGGCTTCTGCAGACAATGACCAGTGTATTCGCCTCCGTGAAGGGACCGGGGCAGATTTTCGGAATATGATCATCTATCAAGGTAAGGAATATGGTGTTCGCATTTCAGATGCACCTACCCAGGCCCTTATCACAGCAGATCTAGTCGGAGTATCTGCACCTGATTATCTCTACTTCTCACCTAATAATATCATTTACAGGACTCCGGACCTGTTCAAGGGAGATGAGGACAGTGTACTGACCGCCATTCAGGAAGATCCGGGTTACATGCTGGACGGACGGGAAAGTGGTGGACATCTTAATCTTTTACCTGCTCCGGGAGGGGCGGCATTTCAGTTGGTTGACGAACTTCCCAATGACGGATTTTTTAAAAACGTGAATTATAAAGGAGCTTTCGGTACAGAAAACTGGCTTGATGGCTGGTCCATTTTGTCCGTTACTCAGCGGTTTTAATTGTTATCACACAACAGACCCCGCAAAACAATTCGGCGTATCAAGCCGAATTGTTTTTTTATAGCTTATTTTTCAAAACAATAGAAAAATATTCAAAAAAAACGTATTCTTTTGAGTGACAATCATAACAGCTTAGGAGTTTTGTTTTCGGAAGCATTTTCATCCACCGGTCTCGATGATTTCGACGCATGGAATGTCTCTTACAAACAGCACAACGGCCATGTTGTTGAACGACCCGGAATTTCATCACAGCCTATCCGATTCCCTGATTCTGTTTCATGAACAAAACTGAATGAAGGTCATCATATCAAAAATGTTTTCCGCTTTATACCGGAGGGTCGATTCATCTGTCATTTCAACACCCGGGAAGAAGCTGAATTTATAGGCGATGGTTGGATGTGAATAGACAATTTCTATGGACAGGGTGGAGGGAATCACCGGAATACATGCCCTGAAATGTTTCGCATTCAAGGCATCTTTTACTGCTGATTTATATTCCTCAAAAACTTTGGATGGAGTTTTTGTCACAACCGCATTTCCAAAACCAAGTTTTACCGGCAATGTGGTGATTTGAGGAATCAGTTCCTTTGCCTGTTTGCATATTTCATCGTCACCTGTTAACAGTGTCACCGGAACTTTATAGTGTCCGGCGACCAAAGCGTGGAGGGTGAATTCCGAAATGCGATGGCCATTCAAGCGCATTTCACGGATAATGGAAGAAGCCATGGTGTGGGAGAGGGGATTTCCCAGAGAACCGGAAGGGGAGTGGTATCCCATCATAAACAGAGTATCAAAACTTCCGTCAAGTCCTTGCACCATTGAAAAGGGGTGGCCGCTCCAACCTCGAATAACCGTAACATAATCCGGAAGTTCGTCGATCAGAATGTTCCGGCCTGAGGCGTGGGCATCCTTCACCAGAATTTCCCGTACTCCGTTGCTTTTTGCTTCTTTACAGGCGGTTAATACTTCCCGGGTCATTATCTTCCGGTAGTATTGGTGCTCCTGATGACCGATTTCTGCATCATCCCAGTTGGCAACACCGGTGATGCCTTCAATATCTACACTCATGTACAATTTCATCACGATCCCTCTTTCGTCATATCCTGATGTTTTTTTAGTTCATCCAAAACTTTGGGCAGCAATTTAATAATACCCGTCAGTCCAACAATGGGCGTGGTCAGTATAACACTGTCAATGATCTCATCGGAACTGGCACCTGCTTTCAAAGCTTTGGGAATGACAATTTTCACGGCTTCAGGCTGCTGTGTGGTGACCTGAAGCGCCAGTGTAATCAAAATCCGGGTCTTGTCATCCAGATGTTCACCTAATGTGGATATGAGCTTCTGATAAGATTTAACCACTTCTTTCCGGTTGGACATCAGAAATGTGAGTCCGTCAACATCATAGTCCTTGAAACTGTATTTTTCCATGGCAGAACCCCGGTTTTTATAGAATTTAATCAAACTTAAGGATAAAAATCACTTTACCACAAATGGAATCATGACTATTTTAACCTCATGTTCCGACAAGGCTTTAACCAGACCGTTAAATAACAGGGATTATGATGAAAGAAAATCACACATTACCTGAAATCACACTTAAATCTGTGATACTTGGTGTCTTTTTATCCATTATTCTTGCCTCTGCAAATGCTTATTTGGGTTTATTTGCCGGAATGACGGTAAGTGCTTCCATACCTGCTGCAGTTATTTCCATGGGCGTTTTAAAACTTTTCAAACGCTCCAACATTCTTGAAAATAATATTGTACAGACTTCTGCATCTGCCGGTGAATCTCTGGCAGCCGGTGTGATTTTTACCATACCTGCATTGGTCTTGATGGGATATTGGACCGATTTTGATTATTTTGAAATCGCAAAAATTTCCGGTATCGGTGGATTAATTGGGGTTCTCTTTACTATTCCTCTGCGGAGAGCCTTGATTGTAGAAGCTGAATTGCAGTATCCCGAAGGTGTGGCGACAGCTGAAGTTTTGAAAGCTGGTGACCATCAGGGTGAGACGGATGATTCCTCAAAAAATCTGATGATGATTTTTAAAGCAGCCTTGTTCGGCGGATTGATGAAACTTGCCCAGCAGGGATTTCAGATGTGGAATTCAGCTATTGACTTTGCCCTTCCTTTTGTTTCCAAACAGGGAGGAAAACGCTCTGTCATTGGATTCGGCTCTGAATTATCCCCGGCACTTCTGGCCGTCGGATACATTGTGGGAAGAAATATTGCCGTTCTGGTATTTGCCGGTGGATTGATTTCCTGGATTATAGCCATTCCCCTTTATTCTTTTTTTAATCCCATTGAAGCGGGTTCAGGGTATCTGGATGCAGCCTATGATATCTGGAATGCCAAAATCCGGTATATGGGTGTCGGTGCCATGGTTATCGGGGGTATCTGGTCGGTGATTAACCTCTACCGTCCCCTGGTTAACGGAGTTAAATCCAGTCTGAATGCCTACAAAAACCGTAATTCCGGAATTGCTGTGGAACAGCATGAAAAAGATATCCCCATTAACTGGGTGATCATCGCCCTGATTTTTTCGGTTATTCCGGTATTTCTGATCTATCAGAATATTATTCACAATTTCTTTACAGCACTTTTAATGGCTGTGATTATGTTGATCTTCGGATTTCTCTTTTCAGCTGTAGCCGGCTATATGGCAGGTCTTGTGGGATCCTCCAATAATCCCATCAGTGGTGTTACTATCGCAACCATTCTTTTTTCTTCTTTACTTTTACTTCTCATTAAAGGGACCGGTAGTCTGGAAGGTGCGGCAGGAGCTATTATAATCGGTGCGGTTGTCTGTTGTGCCGCAGCCATAGCCGGTGACAACATGCAGGATTTGAAGGCCGGTTATATCCTTGGAGCTACACCCTGGAAACAGCAGATCATGCAAATTGTGGGAACACTCTCAGCAGCCATCGCACTGGGACTGACACTGGATATCCTTCATAGTGCCTACACGATCGGGAGCGAAACCCTTCCGGCGCCGCAGGCAACCCTGATGAAATCCGTGGCGGAAGGGGTGTTTCAGGGGAATCTTCCCTGGAATTTTGTCATTACCGGCGCTGTTTTAGGTGTTTTGATCATTATTGCAGATCTGATACAAAAATCCAGAGGTTCTGATTTTAGAATTCCCATCCTGGCTGTTGCCGTTGGTATTTATCTGCCTATCACCCTCTCAACTCCCATCTTTATTGGTGGGATGGTTTCCCATTTTACACGGAAACACAGGGAAACACATCCGGAAAATAAGCAGGGACTCCTTTTCGCGTCGGGACTCATTACCGGTGAGGCTCTCATGGGTATTCTGGTCGCGATTCCAATTTTTATCTCTAGCAATAAAAACTGGTGGCCTGAAATCTCCGGTTTTTCATGGCTTGGGATCTTGCTGTTTATCTTAATTACTGCGATATTAACGAAAATTGCAAAAAGGAATTAAATGTCACATCATCAAAACTATGATCCCAAATTAAGGGAAGTCATTCATAAACTTCCAAAAGCTGAGCTGCATTGTCATCTGGATGGTTCACTCAGGCCGGATACCCTATTCGATCTTGCCAAACAAAACAATGTCAATATCCCTTATGAGAATAAAGATGAATTGATGGAGTTTCTTCACTTTGAAAAGGGCGAATCTCTGGAAGTCTATCTGAAAAAATTTGATCTCACGTTGAGCGTTCTTCAAACACCTGATTCTTTGGAGCGTGTGGCGTACGAATTGGCAGAAGATGCCTCAAAAGAAAATATCAGATGGCTTGAAGTCCGGTATTCACCTATTTTGCATGTGAATAATGATATGGGAACTGTAGATAATCTGGAAGCTGTGATCCGGGGAATGAAGAAGGCGGAGATGGATTTTGGAATCCGTGGCGGTGTGATTATCTGCGGTATGCGAAGTATCAGTCCAGATATCTCCTATAATCTGGCGGAACTGGCTGTTGCTTATAAAAACAGGGGGGTTGTGGGATTTGATCTGGCCGGCCCGGAAGAGAATTATCCGGCTAAAGATCATGAGAATGCGTTCAGACTGGTTTTAAAGAACAATATTAACATTACCATTCATGCCGGCGAAGCGTATGGACCTGAAAGTATACATCAGGCGGTCCATTATTGCGGAGCTCACCGGATTGGTCATGGAACGCGCCTGACGGAAGATGGAGATCTGCTCAATTATATCAATGATCACCGCATTTGCCTTGAAATATGCCTAACCAGCAATGTGCAGACAGGTACTGTCCAAAGCCTTAAAAAACATCCTTTTAAGTATTTCAAGGATTACGGACTGCGTTTGTGCCTGAATACGGATAATCGGCTGATTTCCAACACCACCCTCACCGACGAACTGTGTCTGGCATACCATACCTTCAATATGAAATTGAAAGACATTAAAGACGTGCTGATAGACGGGTTTAAAAGTTCTTTTATGCATCATCGGGATCGGGTCCGGCTCATCCGGGAAGTGTCTCCCATCATGGATGAAATGATCCGTGATTTTGATGGCCAGGACTCCTGACTATAATGGGAATTTGACATGATAACAACTGTGTACCTGTTTGCTGCACTGAGTTTCCTTTTTTTCTGTCTATTCTGGCTTTTGCGTAAATCATCGTTGAAAGACTTCTCCATGTTATCCGGACCTGTTGATTCGGATATGGGTGAAAATTTTGCTTTGTTCCTTTTGAAAATGCTCTTGTACATCATCCTGATATTCGTCTTTATGAGCAGAGAAGCATTGAATTATCAGGGATTTGTCGTGTTGATGATGGTCACTCTTTATGCGTTGATTATGTATGTTTCAGGATACAGATATCAATGAATGTTTTTTGGACATATCGCGTTCCAACACTCGAAAAAGACCGAATCATTCATATTCATGCCGGCCTGAATCATGGATATGTCAGAAAAATTATCCTGCCTGATTATACCCCTGAACAGGATATGATACAACAATCAGAGATCATGCAACTCTCGTTTGAATATCCTTACCTGACTTTCAACTTTTTAAATTACCTTATTAAAAGTCAACAGGATTTGTTAAATGAAAAACTTTCCTTCTCAACACCGGGATTTCAGTTAAAAATTCTTCAGGATTATTTTACCATTCTGGAAATTATGAAGCAGATTAAATTACTTGCTGTTTACTATCATGATAAAGCCCTTTATCAGACCACAACCCTCTTTTTTCGCGAAAAAGCTTTCAATGAGAAAATACTCAAACGTCTGTCTGCCCATATTCTGGATCCGGAAAAGAAAACTTTAAACACGATTCTCACCATAAAAGATATTTTCTTTCTTTACGATTTGATTATGGGATATGAAAAAGAAAAGGAAAAGGAAGGAAAAGGTTATTTGGTCATAAACCACGTGGTTTTCCGGCACTTTCATAAGCATAAAAAAATCTTACCCTGTCATTTTTATGACAAAGATTTTATAAAAGATCCAAACCCCGAATGGATATCTGTTCCGGAATATAGAAATAAATTATTGAATGATCTGAAAATTTATCTGCAAGTTATGAAACATGATCTGGAAATTCTGTCCGGGAAAGAGGAGGGAAGCGGTAGCCAAAATATTACAGCCATGCAGACAGATCTTGAAACGGCTTTTCATTACGGCAGGATCCATTATAAAACGAATCATCAATATTTAATTGAATATTTGTATGACCGCTACTTTCAAAATCCCCGTGTTTTTTATGGTTTGCACCACGAAGCCTTGGAATTTGTTTTTTTTCTGATGAATTTCGCATTATTAAAGAAAGAATATTCATGAATCTGCCAGGTTTTCTTGATACATTGCCCGTCAATCCATTTGTAAAAGGAATCCTGACTGTTCTGATTTCATGTATATGTATGAGCCTCTTGTTTTTCCTGATTGTTTATTACCGCCGGATAAGCCGAATGCTAATAAACCGGAAGAGAACAGACCTGATTTTTCAATTGAAACCACTCTTTACCGGTTCTTTGTATAACGATACATCTAAGCAGATTGATATTTTCTATAAATTACAACTCCCTGTTTCCCTGCTTTTTTTCGTCTACCTGTTTCCCGTTTCTGTCTTCATTGATTTTTGTTTTCAGGGTTTTACCGGTGATTGTGCTGTTTATAACTTTGTGGGTTATACGTCATACATTTTCACTGGATATGTATCTGTTACATCAACCCTGGTATGATCATTTGTCGGAAAACGGGAAATTGTTCACAGAGTTGAATGAACAGATGTCGGGATTCTTACTTATTGGAATATTTTTGAAATTAAGCATCCGGGATGGGACTTTTACAGAGGAAATGCTGAATCAAGCCGATGTGGCACATCCCATTATTTTGTACTTCATGACTCTTTTAATTATAGTTATACTGGATCTTTTTCAACGTCGTCTGATGTCCCGTTATTCCTGGCCGGATGAGAAATATTTAATTAATCTTAACAATAAAGTTCTCTTACCGGTTTTAATGCTTGTTGCAATTGCTTTGGTGTTGATATGAATATAAGTCCGCAGCTTTTTTCCCTGATTCTGATTCTCCTGACTGCCATAAGTGGAGGGATGTTTCTGTTTTTCCGTTCATCCATGATACGAATTGGAGTGTTATTTCTGCTGCTTATTTTTATTTTGCTCCCTGTCGAACAATCAGAAGGACCTGCATATTTCCTGTTTCTGATCCCGATTCTTTTATGCACAGTATCCCTTGTATTCGTAAAAAATGTCAGGCCTGTTCCCTTACCGCAAAACCCGTCCCGGTTTTTTCTTTTTCTCTTATACTTGGTTTCGTTATTTATGGCTTCATTTTTCATTATTTTTTACCCTGTCAAGGTCTCCTCAGAAACAGTACTTACTCCAGTATTCTCTCTGTTATTAATGGTCATCCTCGTCCTCTTTATCCGTTTTTACCTTGAAAAAGATAAGGAAAGTCATTCATGACGTGGGAACTTCTATTACCTTATATCTCTTATTGCCTTTTGATCCTTTTTTCAGGCATATTGTTCTTTTTCTCAAGGGATAAACTTGTTCAGGGAATGGGGTATATTTTGGGTATGACAGTGATGGTGACCCTTTTGTTACATCATATCACTATCCCTGTCGCATTTGCCGGGATGATTATCCTGATTTTGTTTTTTATCTTTTTTATGCTGAAAAGGAGCCAAGATGATTCTTCAGGATAAGCTTTTTTTGACTCTGCTTGTATTTGTCACAACATTCTGCCTGTCTTACGGACTTATTCCTGCCTTTCGGCGACGTTTCGTGTTTTTACCCCTGCTGTCATTGCCGTTCATTTTTCTGACGGCTCTTTTTCTGATACGTCCCAGCTCACTGAAAAATCCTGTATTATCCTATTCGCTCTATAACCACGATATCCTCCTTTTTAAACTTACTATCAACAGACTTATCCTGTTTTCACTCGTATTCCTTGCTTTGTTGTTGAGTGGAATATATTATCGTCAAAAACCAAAGGATGATATCCTGGTGTGCGTTTTTTTTATCAGTCTTTTTCTTTTTTCGGGGAATGTATTTACCGCGTTTATTGGTATTCTTATCATACTTTTATCGTGGTTCGGACTATCTTTGTACAGATCTGGTTCCCTTAAAAAGCAGATTCAGGATTTAGGTCGTTTTCAATCCCAAGTTCCCAATGCCCAGCACGATATCAGTCATAAACTGAAACAGGATACGCCTGTCATCGTGATTCTGACACTCTATTTTATGGTGAGTTTTATCATGTTAATGATAGGATTTGTAACAGGATGAATCTTCTTTTGAAAAGCATTTTCCTCATACTGTTTGTTCCTGCATTTTTTGTGGATGTATTGCCGGACCGATTTTATCGATTACGGCATCGTTATCCCCTGTTTTTATTGTTTCAAACCGGGTTTATATCTGCCATCCTTTATCTTCTTTTCCGGGATATGTTTCCTATCGTTTCTACAATATCTTTTTTTAACTCATTTTCATTGACTCTCCAACTGGATGAAATGAATACCCTTTTTCAATTCTGGATGTCGATATCCCTCTTTATCCTCTTACTCACCTGCCCGGACAAGGACAAAGGAAGGTATCTGTGGATCATTGTATCCCTTTATCTTCTTGTCATGGCAGGCAATACGGGAACAATATTCCTCGCCTCATTTATTTACTTTTTTCTTGCATCTCAACCGGGACGGGGGAAAAAATTACACGTGATAACCTATCTTCCGATCTTTTTATTCACAACTGCTTATTTCCTTTTTAATATGCTCCATGAACCATCGTCACTTGCCACATCCATTCATGAAATCTCTGCCGTCATCCCGGTTTCCGGATCTGTTTTGTATTTGATTCTTTCTGGCTATTTTCTCATAGCTGTAATCCGCTTGTCTGATATTATTCAAAATAATTATGTATCCACAGAACATGCTATCCTCGAACTGATTATTTCATATTTTGCCCTGCTTTTCATCATTCAGCGGTTAACCGGGATGATGCTGAATCCCCATGTCTTTCTGATGTATTGGTTTATATTTGCTTCCATTATCCTGTTTGTCATGATGGGGGCTCTTTTTTTCAAATGTCGGCGGAATCAGTCGTATACCCCCTTTATGATAACCTTTTTACTTACCCTTGCCTTTGTTTTTATGAGCCTCAGACTCTTCCCGGTTGATGTTTCAGTCCTGCATTTGCAACAACGTTTTATCACAGCTTTTCCACTCTACATTTTAATCATTGCCCTTTTTCAGAATGTATTCCTGATGCTTGAAGATGATGTAACCCGCTTTTTCGCAATTATTATCTTCACAATAGCTCTGATACTGAATCCTTTTATTCTGTCTGGTAAAGTTTATGCATATACCTTCTTAATCTTTTTACATGAAAATATCTTTGGCATGACTCTTTTGATACTTTTCACACTACTGTCCATTCTTTCCGGTGCCTTTTTGCTTATTTTGACAAATAGGGAGGAAGGTAAGGGAACTCATTTTCCCGGCGTGATGCTCATGATGGCAATCCTTTTCTTGATGATACATGAACTGGGAGTCTTTTCATGATATACCTTACGCTGACTCACATATATATACTGATGCTTGTATTATCCGGTGCAGCTCTTATATACATCATGTCCGACAGGGAACAGGTTTATAGAAAAATATCGGGTTTGGTCTTATGGGCAGGACTGGTTTACGCTTCTTTTATCAGTTTGATTTCGTTTAATGGATTACCCGGCGGGTTCACGTTTTATCAGGAATCAGGGATTTTATTTGCTTTATCTGCTTTGGTCATGATGCCGGCTTTGATCCATACGAAACGGTATGATACATTTAATACCAATCCTAATTTTGGCTTAATCCCCTATTTTATTTTTTTCCTGAATGGATTTGAACATCCCCTCATCTGGTATCTATCCTTTGAAGTTATCTCCCTGTTTCTTCAACTTTCCCGGGGAACCCTTCGATCACAATCATTCCGAATCAGATATTTCATCTCCTCGTTGATACTTTTTCTCTCTTTATGGCTTCTAACTGTCCCGGGCGGTCAGATGACAGGCCGGGATTATGCCTCTTTTCTCCTGTTTTCAGGATTAATTCTACGCTTTTATACTCCTGGGAGATTTTCAACAAAACTTGCTCAATCCTTTTACGCCTCATTTCTCCAGATATTTATCACCATTCTTCTGATTATCCGTTTCCAACCCGAAATACATTCTGTACTTGTCCGTAACTTAGGAGCCGGACTCCTCATTGTGTCAGTGATCATACTTTTCATTGAATCCTGGCGTAAACCTTCAGATACATCTTCTCTGGATATCAGCCTGAACTCCCTGATGCTCCCCTGTTTATTAGTTACCCTGTCCGGAACCATAAATCCCCGGGCCATTTATGCATTTTTGTTGCTTCCATGGGTTCTCTTGTTTTTGTTAAAAAATAATTGGTGGCAGACCCGTTATCGTAGAGCTTATCTCATAATGTTAATGACATTCCATGGACTACCCTTTACAGCCGGGAGTGTGATTTGGATACACGTTTTGACTCAACTTGACTTTAAATCCCTGTTCAGCTATGTGTTGCTGACTGCCGGGACGTTCCTTCTGGCATTCTGGATCTATCTGTACAACAAAACAGGATGGCAGATCCATCCTTCAGAAAAAGCAGATCGTGATCATTTTGATCCCGTATTGCTCTTTATCCTCCTTTTTAACCTTGTATTATGGGTTCTTTTGGAAAATTTTCCCCGTATTTTTGGATTTTAGACCAGTTTTCAATTAATAATCGTAAGCTAATCTGTTAAATTTCGAGTCGAATCATTACAAAGAAAGGTTCATAAATGGCAAAATCTTATCCATTTCAAGACATCGAAAAAAAATGGCAACGTGTTTGGGAAAAGAATAAAACATTTAAAACTCAGGAATATTCCGACAAAGAAAAATTTTACATTTTGGACATGTTTCCCTATCCATCCGGACAGGGGTTGCATGTAGGTCATCCTGAAGGATATACAGCCAGTGATATTATTGCCCGTTTTAAAAGAATGAACGGTTTTAACGTACTTCATCCCATCGGCTTTGATGCTTTTGGTTTGCCGGCGGAAACCTACGCCCTTCAGACAGGCACTCATCCCAGGATCACTACAGAAAAAAATATTGCCACATTTACCCGTCAATTAAAACAATTCGGTTTTTCATACGATTGGGACCGGGTTTTAAATACAACGGATCCTGATTATTACAAATGGACTCAGTGGATATTCATTCAACTATTCAAAAAGGGACTTGTATATGAAGCAGAATCACCCGTTTGGTGGTGTGAAGAACTGAAATCGGTCCTGGCCAATGAAGAAGTGGTGGATGGAAAAAGTGAGCGGGGCGGGTACCCCGTCCGGCGTATTATGTTAAAACAATGGATGTTGAAAATTACAGCCTATGCCGACCGGTTACTTGAAGGCCTGGACGAACTGGACTGGCCCGAATCCATCAAAGAGATGCAAAGGAACTGGATAGGGCGGAGTGAAGGTGCTGAAATTCTTTTTCCCGTGGTTGGCCATTCTGAAACAATCAAAGTATTTACAACACGTCCGGATACACTTTTTGGTGCCACATATATGGTTCTATCCCCGGAACATCCCCTTGTTGATAAAATATGCACACCTGAATATAAAGACGATGTAAAGAAATACCAGGAAGAAACAGCGTTAAAAAGTGATTTAGACCGGACGGAGCTGGCCAGGGAGAAAACCGGGGTATTTACCGGTGCGTATGCCATCAATCCGGTGAATGAGGAAAAAATCCCGATCTGGATTGCCGATTATGTCCTCATCAGTTACGGAACAGGTGCCATCATGGCTGTTCCTGCCCATGATCAGCGGGACTGGGAATTTGCCCGGAAGTTCCATTTGAAAATTGTGCCGGTTTTACAAGGTGGGGACATCTCCCGGGAAGCTTTTGTTGAAGACGGTACCCATATCAATTCTGGTTTTATCAATGGGATGAATAAAAAAGATGCCATTGACACCATAATCTGCTGGCTGGAAGAACACAAGGCGGGGAAGAGGGCGGTCAATTATAAACTCAGGGACTGGCTATTCTCACGTCAACGGTACTGGGGTGAACCGATTCCATTGTATAAAGATGAAGAAGGCAATGTATATGCCCTTGATGAGGACGAACTCCCCCTGGAATTACCTGAAGTTGAAAAATATGAACCATCCGGGAGTTTCTACGGATGAACCCTTTAAAAAGCTTATGAATCAGGGACTTATCCTTGGTGAAGACGGTGAGAAAATGAGTAAATCCAGGGGGAATGTGGTTAATCCCGACGAGATTATCCGTGAATACGGTGCCGATACATTACGGGTATATGAAATGTTCATGGGACCTATAGAACGGCCAAAACCGTGGTCAACTCAGGGATTAGCCGGCATAAACCGTTTTCTTAACCGGATATGGCGGCTTTTTATAGAAGAAGACGGGACATTGACAGATAAGATTACAGACGATCCGGCATCCGGACAACTCATAAAAATGTATCATGAAACAGTTAAAATCCTTACGGAACACATCGAATTGAGCCGGTTTAACACGGCCATTTCCCAACTAATGGTATTTATTAATGAATGCTATAAAGAAAAGACCCTGAACCGTTCATTTATGAATGGATTTGTAAAATTGTTATCGCCTTTTGCACCTCATCTGGCTGAAGAATTATGGGAAAAAATGGGAAATACAGACGAATTGACGTATTCAAGCTGGCCGGAATATGAGGAAAAATATCTCATTGAAGCGACGATTGATTATCCTGTGCAAATAAACGGCAAGGTACGCACGGTGATAACCGTTCCAAAAAACATCGGCAGGGAGGACCTTGAAGCTGTTGTTTTTGAAAATAGTCGTGTACAAAAATATACTGC
>LGGY01000175.1 GCA_001509335.1 Fidelibacterota bacterium 46_43 | reverse complement strand
CCGTATTTGGATGCGGGAAGATAGAACTGATCCCATTCAGAGGATGAATAGAGACCGCCCAATACCAGTTTGGTGCTTTTTGTAGGTTTAAACGTGAGTTTTCCCTGAAAATTGTTGCTATAGGAATTCTGGTTAATCATATAGCTCTGGCTACGGTCGGTCACATCCGCTGAGACAAAAAAGGTTGCCGGCCCATTGAAAATCTTTTCAGTAAAGGGAATGGGGCCGCTCAGACTGAATTGATACAGTTGTTCCAGTTTATGCTGGTATTTGGTTCCGTAGAGGAGGGTATCCACATGGACTGTGTCCACGCCACCACTAGGCAGAGAGTCATAGCGGGTATGAACATCATAGGTTCCAAGCCATGTATCCCGTTCACCCATCAGGGCTTCGTTGACGGCCGTCCCAAGACTTGTAGTCGTTACTTTAAAGAGCCCTTTGAGCTTAGAACTTCCTTCTTTCATGGCCAGATTGAGAACACCGGACTGCACATTCCCATATTCAGCACTGAAGCCGCCGAGGGTCACTTCCAGTTCCTGGATGCTCTGTTCTGGGATATTCGCCGTAAATCCGCCGAGATTCCCGGAGTACTGACCGGCAGGATCCCGGACGGGGATACCATCCACCAGAACCAGCACTTCACCGCTTCGGCCACCCCGGAAGTTGTTACCTACCACACCGGCCTGATTCCGGGCAATATCCTGAAAATTTTCAATGGGTTGCATGGTGATCTCTTCACTGGATACCGAGTGTCGAGAGGTAAATTCATCTTTTTTCAGCAGGGGACGTTCTGCAATAACAACCACCTCACCGGTTCTCAGCGCTTCGGTGGTCATTTGAAAATCAATGGTTGAAGTTAGTCCCATACTTACCTGAACTCTCTGAACAATCACGGGTGCATAACCGATCATGGATGAACGGATTGTGTATTCTCCCGGTGGAACGTTCAAAATCACATAAAATCCGGTTTCGTCTGTTGCCGCACCCATGGTGGTGCCTTCCAAAAAGACATTTACCCCGGCCAGGGGCTGTCCTGTATCGGCATCCGTGACAGTCCCGACAATTTTTCCGGCCGTACTTGCCCACAACAATGAACCGGTCATACAGATTAAAACGACGATTGCCACAATAGACTTTCGCATTGACATCCTCCGTTTAGGATTCAATTTTATACCATCACCATGTGGTTTTCCACACTGGCACAAAATAATTGTTTATGTTTCTAATATTTACAAATCATCGGAGAATAATATAACTGAAGAGATTTTAAAATTCCACTAATAAATAATTTATTTCCATTGAGATTGATAAAAAAATGTCCTTGCCCTATCCATATTTACAATGATCAATATCCCATAACTGAGGCTTTTTATAAGCTTTCTACGCCATTGACCATCCAACGTATTTTTACAAACCTACTTTTATAATAGCTTAGTTTATATGAATTGAATAGAGATATAAAACAGACCTTCAATCAGACTATTCATTTTAAAATCGGAGGAGTTTATTTAGATTTTATTAACGGATCAGTCAATATCAACGATTGGAGACCTGCCATGGCAGAATTGCGTAAAGACCGAATTGAGGCCATCGATGTTTTTCGAGGTTTGACAATTTTTCTCATGTTCATTGTTATCGCCATCGGATCCGGCGGATACCGGAATCTCCCCCAAACGGCTTCCTGGTTCGGCAGTCTTCCCATTTCCACATGGAATCATGCAGATGTAGCCTGGGAGCGATTTGTAGAAGAAAAAACCTCAGAAGGTTTTACTGAAGAAGAGATTAACGCCATGCCGGAAGCGGCGTTAAAAAATGTTGGATTAACCCTGACAGATTTGGTGGCTCCATTCTTTATATTCATTGTTGGACTGTGTCTGCCCCTGAGCCGGGCAAAGCATGGCCGGGAATGGTGGAATCACGTGTTAAGCCGTACTGTTAAATTGATTCTTTTCGGGGTTTTGTACATCAGCCTGATTCTGGGTCTTTCGTGGTGGTGGGGGATTCTTCAGGCTATTGGTGTGTCGTATTTTATGGCTGCCGCAAGCCTTAAACTGAACCGCAGGGGGCGGTGGGTCGCCGTTTTTGGAGTCCTCGCCTTCCACATGATTATGAGCCATTTTACGGACTGGTGGCTGAATTTCGGAAATACCAGTGAACCCTTTTTCCGTATCAGCACTCTCTCCGGCAATATGGTAAAACCCCTGCGGGTTCACTGCCTTCCGTGGGTTTCAATCTCTTATGGTGCCTTAACCATTATCGGAGTGATGCTGGGAGAAGCCGTGGCAAGCAAAGATCGAAAACGTATTTTAACGGATTCTTTCCGGCTGGGTGCAATCTTTATGGCTATCGGATATGCCATTCACAAAACGGGTCTTATGACAGGAGTGACTTCCCTAAGCTTTAATAAGCCAGACGTCACCGCATCCTATGCCCTGTTTACTGCCGGTCTGGCCTGTGCCGTTTTCGGTATCCTTTACTGGATTGTAGATGTAAAAAAAATTAAAGGATGGATTTTTCCTTGGGCATTGCACCTGGAAGCTTTTTTCGCCGGAGAACCCAATGATCAACTGCAGCAATGGGCCGGACTTTGGTCGTGGAGCGGCTGGCAGCATTTTCTCCTGGATAAAACTGGTTATAACGGCCTCTTCTGGGCTGTGCTCTGGAGTATATGCCTCTGGTTTTGCGTTTATGCCTGTAATAAGCGGAACGTTTACTGGAAACTCTGACATAATCCGGAGGTTTTTAACATCGTTAAAAACAGCATGACTAAACAGAACACTTTTGAAGATTTTAGTTGAGATTCATTCTCAATATCTATATCTTTTACCTTATAAAAAAGGGGACGGAATGCAGGATCGCGAACAATTGGAAGGGACATTAGACCAGGCACGGTGCGGAACACTTTTGGAAGTGTTATCCGTAAACGCTGAGGGTGAGATTCGGCGCCGTTTATTGGATATGGGACTGGTCAAGGGATCCCGGGTCCGGGTTGTCCGCAAGGCTCCTTTAGGCGATCCTGTGGAAATTGAAATACATGGTTTTTTTCTGACACTCCGTTTAAAAGAAGCAAAAACAGTCAAAGTCCGCCTGCTGGATGCCGGCCCAGGTCCCGGCAGGGGATTTCACCATGGAAGAGGCCGCGGCCGTGGAGGCGGACGTGGCGGAAGGCATTGGTTTCACCGATTTTCACCCCTGTTTCGTGACTATTTATGACTGATTCCAAAAATATTCATGTCGCCCTTGCCGGAAATCCCAACAGCGGAAAAACATCCCTCTTTAATGTTCTGGTCGGATCTAATCAGAAAGTGGGGAATTTTACCGGAGTCACGGTAGAAAAATACGAAGGATTCAAAAATTACCGGGAGCATTCCATTCGTTTCACGGATCTTCCGGGAACATACAGTCTGTCGGCCTATTCTCCTGAAGAAAGAATCGCAAGAAATTTTATTCTCACGGAAAAACCGGATCTTGTCATTCATGTTGTAGACGGCACGAATCTGGAACGGAATCTTTATCTTACAACCCAGATTATGGATCTGGATATTCCCTTTGTTATCGCTTTGAATATGTATGATGAGGTGGAAGAGAAACAGATCCATATGGATATTAACTATCTGGAACGGCTTTTAGGGGCTCATGTTGTTCCCACGTCCGCCACCCGGAAAACAGGGATAACGGATCTTCTCGACCATATCATAGAAACCCACACCGGCGAGATTAAATTCCGCCGGCACAAACTTCAATATTCACAAAACATTAATGACCTGATCTCCGGACTTGAAGATATTCTATCCCGGGCCCGGGACCTGAATACAGATCTTCCTTACCGGTGGTTGTCGATTAAATTACTGGAGAATGACAAGGAAGCCTATAAACTGCTGAAGGATCACCCTGTCTGGATTAGTCTGAATCAATTCCTAACGCAGCATCTTGAACCTTTTAAACATCTTACGAGAAACGATCCCGAAACCCAGTTAACAGAAGAACGCTATGCTTTTATCCGGGGTGCACTGCAGGAAACCGTCCGTTATCCGGGCAAAAGGAAGCGGGATCTGACGGATAACCTGGATGCGATTCTCATTAACCGCTTTACCGGACTTCCCATTTTTGCACTCATCATGTATATGATTTTTACAGCCACTTTCCGGCTGGGTGAATATCCCATGATATGGATTGAAACTTTTTTTAGCTGGATAAGTACTGTCCTTAGCAATTTTTTACCGGATACACTGTTCCGGTCTGTTCTTGTTGACGGTATCATTGCAGGTGTGGGAGGAGTCCTTGTCTTTCTTCCCAATATCCTCATTCTTTTTCTGGGCATATCCCTTCTGGAAGGAACGGGTTATATGGCCCGGGCGGCCTTTGTAGTAGATAAAATTATGCAGAGGGTTGGACTCCACGGTAAATCCTTTATTCCCATGCTTACGGGGTTTGGGTGTTCCGTGCCAGCTTTTATGGCCACACGCACGCTGAAAAACGAAGCAGACCGGAT
The DNA here is from genome assembly GCA_001509335.1 of Fidelibacterota bacterium 46_43. GTDB lineage: Bacteria > Fidelibacterota > Fidelibacteria > Fidelibacterales > Fidelibacteraceae > Fidelibacter. The sequence continues at coordinate 14,181 of LGGY01000175.1, read as the reverse complement.
TACAACACTACTTATCATTCCATTTATGAGCTGCGGAGCCAAACTACCTGTATATACACTGCTTATCGGCGCATTTTTCACCACACAACAGGCGGGAAAAGTCCTTTTTGGTCTTTATGTATTCGGAATTCTCATTGCCCTTGCTTCTGCCGCACTCTTTAAGAAAACACTCTTCCGGGGAGAATCAGAACCCTTTGTGATGGAACTTCCCCCTTACCGATGGCCTTCCCTACAATCTTTATTACTCCAAATGTGGCATAAAGCCCGTCTTTATATCCGGAAAGCGGGAACGGTGATTCTTGCCGCATCCATTCTTATCTGGATCGCCGGCAATTTCCCCAAAGATGAAAATGTTACCCAAAAAATGGATGCCCTGAAAACACAAATCCGGGAACAGGATCTCTCTCCTTATGAAACATCCCGGGCACTTGAAAAAATTAAAGCGGAAGAAGAAGCCCTTCAGTTTGAACAATCTTATGCAGCCCAGCTGGGAAAAGCTCTGGAACCTGCTATCAAACCCCTGGGATTTGACTGGCGCATCGGTGTGGCACTGGTCAGTGGCATTGCCGCCAAGGAAGTGGTGGTTTCCACCATGGGAACAATCTATTCCATAGGGAACAATATGTATGAAGAATCGGTCTCCCTCCGGCAACGCCTCCGGAATGATCCGGCCTACAGTCCGGCGATGGGACTCGCACTCATGGTTTTCGTCCTTCTATATGTCCCTTGCATTGCTGCAACGGTCATTTTCCACCGGGAAGCCGGTGCCTTCAAATGGACTCTTCTTTACTTTTTCTATACTATCGGTGTCGCCTGGATTATGGCCTTCATTGTTTATCGATTCATGAATTTTCTTTTGTGAGTGGTGAGTGGAGAGAAGTGGGTTGGAGTTTTGAGCTGATAGTTTTCGTTGCAGGAAAAAGGCGGATCTTTTAGGTTGGATGATTGAGTTTTGAGGTTTGTGCGTTGAGTATAGAAATATTGTAATATTTCTGGGTTTTGGACTGTAAGATTTTCTGATTTTATCGCACTCTATTCATTCTGTCAATTCAGGTTTTACCAGATCACAATTTGAAGTTGTTGTATCGGATACATCTATTTTTGGAGCAACTTATTTCAATACAAAATAAATAATTCTTTTTAACATCCCTCTTACTCCCAAACACAACTCAAAACTCCCAACTCCAACTCGTCCCTCACCACTCTCCGCTCTCCAAATATTTTACCTCCATATCCCAGTTCCACTGGTTAAAATAGAGATTCCCGCCACGCCACTCCATCTCACCCCGTTGAAAATCAACGGTCTCGCTGCGGAGCCATGTTTTGGCTGGATAAAGAGGAGCAGAGTAATCATCATTCACAATCAAGCGGTAAGGGTCCATCCCTCCCAGAAAAAAGAATTCCATATCCGGATCTTCAAAGGTCCGTCTGCCGAAAGATTGATCCACCGGGACCCATCCCACACCTTCAAAATAGAGTTCGCCCCAGTCATGTAGATTGACATCACCGGGATGGAGCATCCAGCCGCTTTGCCACCGGGCGGGAATACCGTTGTACCGGCATAAAGTTAGCAGAAGCAACGTGACCTGTCCGCAATCACCGCTGTTATTTCGTATCACATAGGAGGGGATATTTGGTATGGTGGAATATTCCCTTGCACTGGCCCAGGGATAATTGTCACTGATATATTTAAAAATCTTCCGGGCTACGCGTAATGGATGTGTTTCCTCTCCAACAATTAATCCGGAAAGTGCCTGAATCTCAGGAGTAAAGCGGATGTGCGTCTCCCGTTCTGTCGTGAATTTCTGATAAAGTGGACTGGTTTTATCATAAGGCTTGATCATGTCTTCCTTTAACAGGTACACTTCCGGCCGGGTTGTTATTTCAAAAACGACGTTGAATTCCGTGGCTTTCCCTTTTTCTGTTTTCCCTTCCATATAAATACTGCGTTGAAGATGGGAGTTGTCAGCAATCACATACTCTTCATGACTTGTACTGATAAGCATGATCTCTGACTGTCGCTTGTGTCCTTCCCGGGGCCAGGGCATCCAGCACCGGACTATTTCACCGTCAGGGATAACATCCGGTTTGAGTTTCATGGTATAGTTCAAGCGCATCCGGACCGGGGATAAGAGATTTTTTCCAGATTTCCGGGCTTCTATTACCATATTTGGAATGATTCGGTTCAGGGTTTTATCCAGGCTGTCCATCTCGGGGTTATCTTTAGCCTTTTTTACAGCCCGGGCTTCGGGATCAATCCGAAAGAGATTGGGTGCGGCATTGACAAAATACTTCTTTTTTCCATCAATTATCATACACTCCAGGGCACCGCTTGTTTCCCAGGCTTCCAGCTGTTCCCGGGTTACATTGGGATAGTATTTTTTTATAGCCGGGAGGATATCCTCAAGATCCTTGTTAAAATCCAAACGGATTCGCTGCATCAAATCTATCCGGGCTTTTAAATCCCATACCTGACTTTCTGTCAACTCTCCGGATCCAATCAGTTTGTAGATTCTTTTCTCCGCTTTGGCAAAATTCCCGGTGTCAATATAACCGTTAATTTTTTTATCAAATGTCTGTCCGTTGAGCATCATTGTCCATCCTATGAGACATATTAAGAGTTTTTTCATGGTTTCACCTTTATTGATGTACATACCAATCATGATTTGCTACGGGGATGATATATCCCTTTCCGATGGTATTTAAAAAATCCCGGGCACTGTAAAACGTCTCGTACCGTTTTTGGTTAAAGGGAGATACATCGGGTTTCAGGCTTTCAATTTTCAAAGGCCCGTCTTCATGGATCATCAGACCGTCCCCCAGCCAGAGCCCCACATGCCAGACCCGCCAGGGAGAATTGTCGGTTGCCCGCCGGCCAAAGAAAACCAGGGAGGCCGGGGGAACATTCGATAATTCATCTGCATCTTCAGTTAAAAGTGTTCCTTCCAAAACCTGTTGAGAGGCATCACGTGGAAGAATGATACCGTTCAGAAAGAAAACCGTTTTGATAAAACCGCTGCAATCCATCATCTTGGTGGATGTCCCTCCCCATAAATAGGGTGTGCCCATGTATCGGTAAGATGTTTCAATAATATTTTCAGCCGTAGGATTTCGCGTAGCCAGCCATCGATCAAAATCCATGGATTCTTTTTCGGAAACATATCCTTTTCGACCGTCAGGAAAAACAATGCTGAAATAACCGTTTCCCTGACCCGTTGCCACCAGAATGCTGCCTGCTACAAGGTCTGACACACGGCGGCTTTGATTATCCGGTGATGAATACACATAACCGTAATCCTCCAGAAAGAGAATCCTGGAGGATTCTTTCCAGGATTCAAAAGCCTCATCATTCATGGGTTGGAACGAATTGTTATCAATCCATCCCAGATATCCGTCCGGTGTTTGAATATAGTAATACGATCCCCGTTCATTTTTCTTATACAGCCGGACCGGTGTCCCTAGTATGGCCTGTGTTGCCATTTCCGCCGAATTGGCCGGAGTCACACGAATATTGGCAACGGAAACGGTAATGACTCCCCAGCACCGGTTATCCAGCTCTTCCCGATCGGGCAATACACGGACTTCATTAATAAATGAAATCCCTTTTTCTTTTAATTTTGTTTCCAAAGTGCTCATCGCCCGGGGGAGATTTGTTTCACCGCGAAGCACCACACGGCCGCTTTCACGTTCCGCCGTCACATCAAATATCGCCACCCGCTTGTCCGGTGCAAATTCCTTCCGGACAGATTCAATCATCTCCAGACTGCTGTCTAGTCCGCCACAGGATGAGATGAAGAGACACACAGATAACACCATCAGCAAAAAAAAGACACGTTTCATACACGATTCCCTATTTAAAAAGTTTTTATCAAGACAGAGGAAAATCTGCTTTTTCCATGATTTAAGCAAGGAAAACCTTGGGATTGAACATTTCCTTGTGACGTTGTAACGTTATGACGTAAATAGATCTCAAGCACCAATGTTTCAATGTTTAAACATTAACTTTTGCATTACAATTTGTTCTTATTATATTTTACATGAATTATAAATTTTTACCGATACTCATTTCATAAACCGTAAGGGATATTATGAAAAATTTTCTTGGGAACAGGTCACAGGTATTTTCCATTTTTTTTCTGATGCTATTTCTTTGTTTTTTGCCATGTCAACTTTTGGCCGCCGTCACAATTGATTCACGGACCGATGATGTTAAAGAGGTGCTGAAATTTGAAAATCCGGGAAAATCCCCCCTGCTCAAAGGATTCAAAGGTTTTTCCATTGAAAAAGTCCGCGAAGCCTATCAGGAAAGCAGACCCAGAACCCAAGCCTGGTTAAAAGAGGAAAATGTTTCCTATTCATCGTTTGTGGAATTCCTGCTGCGGGTTGTGATGCTTTTTAAAATGACGGCAGACAGTCCGGAAAAAGCCATGGCAATTCTTCTGCCCATATTTGCCGTCTTTTTTATCATCAGTGTGATTCCTTTTACCTATACAGCGCTATTTGTTCCTCCGGATATGGAAAATCCACAAAAACCGGAAAATGACACCATCAACCGTCTCTGGTTTGGACGTGGAAAAAAATCCCCAAAAAAGGAGGGAAATCAGGTCAGGGAAGAGGACCTTCCAGATTCTGAAGAGGACGTTGAGGAGGAAGATGAGGAAAACTCCGAGGATGAAATGGAAGAAGAGGAAGCTGGGGAGGATGAGCCATGAACACGGAAATGATTTACGAGCAGGATTTAAGCCAAGATAAAGAACTGGAAAAATCTCTTCGGAAAAGTATCAACGCGTGGGCAAAAACCATCCCGAATCATCCTTATAAAAACCTGGGAGACCAGATTTCGGTAGAGAGTATCCTATACAAACCGGCCTATCCCATGCGTCTTTTGACACAATATGAAAACCGGCGGAAAGATAAGGGTCATGAGCCGTACACAAATCAGACAATTCCCGAGCGGAAGATATATGCCCTGAATGATTTCAACTCGTGGGATATCTCCTTACCAGACATTCAGAAATTTACAGATAAAACAACCAAGTATTATGTTCAGGGGTCTCAGTATGTGGCCGATTGTTTTCACTGTCACGCCCGTGGTGTTGTTACCTGTCCTCAGTGTAACGGTTTACACCAGGTGACATGCCCATCATGCCAGGGAGCCGGTAAAGTGCGCTGTACGTCCTGCGGAGGAAGCGGAAGGTACACCTGCAGCAATTGCGGCGGAAGCGGCCAGGTATCCCGGCAGGTTTCCCGTCAACGGTCCGTTACCCGCTATGATTCAGATGGGAGATTCAGATGGGAATTCCCACGTAGGAACGGAAACCTATTACGAAACAGTCCGGCAGGCCTGTTCAGTGTGCAGTGGCAGGGGATACCGTACCTGCAGTACATGCGGCGGGACCGGGAAAGTCACCTGCCGGCAATGCAGAGGAACAGGTAAAATTACCTGTCCACGATGTTCCGGGCAGGGAATCGTGACCTGTTACACTTGTCAGGGGCACAAACAACTGATGCATTATTTCTTTGTGGAACGCACGCTGAATTACACCGATCAAAATACCTGTATTGTTCACGAAAATATTTACAAACAATTTCCGGAGTATCTGGATCATTATCAGGAGTATAAATCCTATAATGTCGTCTCGCAAACTGAAGATCTGTTTCAACCGGGAGTTCTTCCGGAAGGTCATCATCTGAATTCATTTATTGACGCGTTCATCACTGAATCCCGTGAAAAGAATTCTGACAGTCATGTCATCAAATTCCAGCGTCTGGATATTGATTGTATCGACACCTGGGAGCTGACCTATACATTTCGGGGTAAAGAATACGTGATGGCCTTTACCGGCAGTGAGTATACCGTAATCCCCGGATTGAGTCCCATTTACGAAGTGGCTTTCAAAGACTGGAAATCCGGTGTTCGAGCCGGTCGTTTGCTCTGGACAACCCGGGCATATCACCGGCTGAAAAAGGCTTCTAGTATTGATGTCTATGAAATTCGGGAGAAGGTCAATACAGCTTTTGGTGCCGTCAATGAAAAAATTAAGGATCATTATACGGTGGGAGTTCGTATTGCCGGTCTTCTTGCCCTCTTTTTCGGGAGTTTTATCGCGTACGGATGGTTTAAACATATCAATCCGGTATTCAGCTATGCTTCTTTCATTAACCGGCCAGAAAATTTTCTCCATGCCTATCATGCCTGGGCTCAGGGGTACCGGGGCGATGGGAATGGCCGCTTCCATCAGCAAGAAGTTTAAAACGGCGATTCCACAGGCTTTGCTTAGAATCATATTCGGCGGACTGATAACTTTGATTGCCATTGCCATTGCCTTGGGAATCCTGGGATTATTAAACATAACGGGCATCACCATTCTTGCAGATATTGCCCTGCTCATAGTTCACTGGATATTTAAAATTGTCCTGATTCTCCTTGGCATTTTTGTGGGGATAGTTGTCTGGGGAGCCAAAATTATCTGGATGCTTCTCAGTAAAATCTGGAACTGGATTTTTTAAACATCCGGATCACACTTTTTTCCCAAATATTCTTATAACAGCAAAAACAGCACCGGCACCGGCAATAAGTGTAATCCATGAAGGGACACCCAGGCCGGCCGGTATATATCCAAGAAAGACCGCAATCAGGGCAACGGGGACGGCGTATCCCAGCTGGGTCCGGGTGTGATCGATATGATCACAGGCAGATCCCATTGAAGATAAAATGGTCGTATCGGATATGGGGGAACAGTGATCACCGAAAATCGCCCCGGTGAGCACGGCACCAATGTTCATCGCCAGAAATCCCGGGGACGGGTCCAATGCAAGAATCCCCATGGTCCCATAGGATGTACCGGTGGCGAAGGATATGGAAGCACCCAGAATAAAAATGATGGAGGAGAGGAGAAAGGCGGGGACGGCATCGGAGAGGACAGACACCAGATAGACGGCGGTTCCCAGTTCATTTACAATGCCGCTGAGGGACCATGCCAGAATTAATATCACGATGGTGATGACCAATGCTTTTGCGCCGCTGACCCAGGCGTTAATCGCGTCAACCCAGCCAAAAATCTTCCGTTTCACGCCCATGGCAATGGCTACAATCCCTGCCAGCAGTGCTGCCTGAAACAGAACAATACTGGCATTAGACACGCTGAAGGCTTCCCGGAAAGCAAAGAAAGAGACTGGCGCGCTGAGTATTTGTTCAGCCAGGGCTGTATCCGTACCCGCAACAATCGCCCGGTAACCATCATAATAGAGTCCCAGAAAAGCACCCATAATCAAAACGAGAATAGGTACAACGGCATTGGAAGCCTGAAGCTTGATTCCTTTTTTAGGCTGAACGGATCTTGCATCTGTATCCACCATGGGCTGGGCATTTTCACCATGGACATTGCCTGTTTGTCTGGCACGTTTTTCCGCTTTGTACATCGGGCCGAATTCCCTGAGAAGCCATATCCCCACAAGAATAAATATCAGGATAAATATATTGTAGAACCGGTAGGGGATGGTCCGTATAAACATCCCATAGGCATTTGCATCCAGACCGATACTTGTAAACCCATCATTGATGAGTCCCAGCTCGTATCCAATCCAGGTGGATATGAGGGCAATACCGGCAATGGGGGCAGCAGTGGCATCAATGACAAAGGCCAGTTTCTCCCGTGAAATCTTCATCCGGTCTGTCACCGGTCGCATGATGGGCCCCACTGTTAATGCATTGGCATAATCATCAAAAAAGATAAAGAGACCCATACACCATGTATAAAACTGGGCGGAACGGGGCGATTTCGCCTTTTTGGAAAGGGCTTCTGCTATTGCTTTGGCCCCACCGATCCGGGAAATAACTCCTATAAGTCCACCGATTGCCAGCGTTTGCAGAATAATCCCGGCATTCCAGGAAGAAGCCAGGCTGGCCTGCATTTCGTAGGTGACCCGGAGAAATCCCTTCCAGATGGCATGAAATGCGTTATCCGTGTTTAAAAGAAGCATGTATGCTCCGGAATAAATTCCAATAAAGAGCGATAAAATCACATTCCGGGTTATAAAGGCCAGAACAATCGCCGTCAACGGAGGAATAAGGGTCCAGATTCCCCATTCCCGGGCATTGATGTCAGAAGCTGTGGGCTCGGCAGCATGAAGGATACCCGCAAAAAAAATAAATATTATTACAAAAAAAATTCTACCTTTGTATCCCTGTTTCATGGTCATCTCCTTATGGATATTTTCAGTATTTGGAGCCAGAACTTGTGAATAGTTTACAATTCCACTATCTTTTTTACAAATTGAAACCGGCAAAGAACCCCAATTCACGGAGGGATATGCGATGAGTGATATCAAAGTTCTGGTCCCGCTGGCAGATGGTTTTGAAGAAATTGAAGCCGTCACGATCATAGACATGCTCCGCAGGGCAGGAGCCGTTGTGGTCAGTGCGGGTCTTCATGAAAGGCAGGTGACGGGAGGGCACGAGATTCGTCTGGAAACAGATGCATTGCTGGATGACGTTTTGAATAAATCATGGGATTTGATTGTTCTTCCCGGAGGCAGCAAAGGAGTTGAAAATCTGTTGGCTGATACAAGAATCCTTTCTTTGATACGGAGACATGATAAGGCAGGAAAAGAGATCGGGGCGATATGTGCAGCACCTCGTGTCCTGGAAAAAACCGGTATTACAAAAGGACGTACACTTACCATCCATCCCATGCAGAGAGAATACCTCAAGGTTTCTACCGTGGAAGACAAAGCTGTGGTTATGAGTGACCGGATGATAACCGGACGGAGTGCCGGTGCGGCCATGGCCTTTTCCCTTGCACTTATCAGCCGGCTCATGGGTAAGGATGTCGCGGAAAGTGTGGAGAAAGGCGTCATATCCGGAGTCCGTTTTGACACGTAAGCTTATCCTGTTTGATATTGATGGCACCCTGCTTTATGCAGGAAAAACCCCATCAGAAGTTTTTGCTGAATCCATAGGATTTATTATTGGAAAAACTGTTGAATTCCCAAAACAGATCTTCTTTGGCCGGACAGATACTTTTATCATCCGGGAAATGCTCCGGCAACATCTGGCAACACCGGCCGACGGTGAGTATCATCGCATCAGAGAGCACTTTATACATAGCATGAAAGAACGCTTCCCCCATTCTGACGACGGTTTTTTAATTCCCGGAGTCAGAGAATACCTGGACACGTTAAAGAATGAATCAGACATCCATTTGGGGCTGGTTACAGGAAATTTCAAAGAGACTGCATTTGTCAAACTTTCCCGTTTTGGGTTGGATGAATATTTTGAAACAGGGGGATTTGGAGACGAGGCGGAAGACCGGCAGGAACTTTTAAGACAGGCTGTTGAAAAAGCAACCCGGCATTATGGAAAATGTTTTTCTTCTGAACAAATTGTGGTCATAGGAGACACTCTTCATGATATTCACAGCGCCCATCACTGGGGGTACCGGTCTGTGGCCGTCAGTCATATCCGAAATAAAGATACATTGCTGGAAGGTAAACCGGATATCCTCATCGAAAATTATATGGGATTAAAGGGCTCACAGTGTCTATTCGAATAAATGCATAAAAAAAGACAGCTATAAATAAAAAACGGGAAGAACACTTCCCGTTTTTTTGTGAGGCTGGATATATCGTTGGTCGGGGTTTATTTACAAGCCATACTCTTTACCATATTTATTTACGACAAATTCTATATCCTTGTCTCCCCGTCCGGAAAGATTCACAAGCAAGGTTGTTGTTTTGGGGAGAGTCGATGCCAGTTTTACGGCAAAAGCCACGGCGTGAGCACTTTCCAGGGCAGGTATGAGTCCTTCAACCCGGGAAAGTTCAAAGAAAGCATCAATCGTTTCCTTATCGTTCACGGTAACGTATTCAACTCGTTTCATATCTTTGAGGTAACTATGCTGAGGGCCCACGGATGGATAATCCAGACCGCTGGCCACAGAATAAACTCTCAGGGGATTTCCTTCATCATCCTGAAGCATATAGGATTTAAAACCGTGTATCACGCCGGGTTTACCCAGTGTAAGGGTCGCGGCATGTTCTCCTTCATTCAGGCTCAGACCTGAAGGTTCCACACCATACATACCCACTTCATTATCATCCAGAAAAGCATTAAAGAGACCCATCGCATTGGACCCGCCGCCGACACAAGCAATAAGGTAGTCCGGAAGTTTTCCTGTCATTTCAAGAAACTGAATCCGGGCTTCCCGTCCCACAACACTTTGAAAATCACGGACCATCATGGGAAAGGGATGAGGCCCTACCACCGAACCAATGGCATAAAAAATATTGTCCGGATCCCCGAGATAGGCTTCAAAGGCAGCATCTACAGCATCCTTCAGGGTCCGGGTCCCCCGGGTAACCGGCACAACCCGCGTCCCCAGGATTCTCATTCGTGTCACATTGGGGTGTTCTTTTTCCATATCTATATCGCCCATGTATACATCACAGGGCATATCAAGCAATGCCGCGGCTGTCGCCAGGGCGACCCCGTGCTGGCCTGCACCCGTTTCAGCAATCACTTTTTTCTTGCCCATTCTCTTCGCCAGAAGCACCTCGCCAAGACAATGATTGATTTTATGGGCTCCTGTGTGGTTCAGATCCTCACGTTTGAAATAGATCTGGGCACCTCCGTACTTTTTGGAAAGGGTTTTTGCATGGAAAATGGGGCTGGGCCTGCCTACATAATGCTTGTACAGATAGGCCAGCTCCTGATGAAAGGATTCGTCTTCACGGATTTTTTCATAGGCATCCGTGATTTCCTGTAAGATGGATTCAAGCTGTGGGGGAACATAGGATCCGCCGTATTCCCCAAAGTAGCCTCGTGTGTCCGGTAATTGTGAAAATGATCTGCTCATATTTTTTTTTCCTCTTCGTTTCGCATCACGTTGTCAAGGATGCTGCGTGTAACAGAATTTTTCTTCTTAAGGATCTTTGATCCACGGGTGATTTTGCACAAACTGATATGGTGCCGGGCAGCGATAGTCCGTTGTGTATCACCTTTGTACAGTTCCTTGACAAGTTGCCATCGAAGGGCAAGGTCATCAATTTCCTTAGGTGTCAGAATCTCCCGGATGAATTTCCGCATGAGGACGGGATCGGTGATTCCGGCAAGGACATTGGCAAATTCTACAGGTGAGTGCATATGAATCTCCACGTTTCTATTAATAGAAACATACGAAAATTTATTCTGTCTGCAAACTTTTTTTTACTTTTTTTTCTACGCCTTTATTTGATTACATTAAACAATACATACGTCCGGGGGGGGGTATTTCATGATATGACCGGTAATCAACACATTTCACATTTCAAAAAAACCAGGTTGATGGGTCGATGAAAATCTTAAGTGTCAATACCACAGGCGGTTTTTACGGAGGTATTGAAAATACAATCTATCGCATGGCACATGTATTTCAGAAGCAGGGATGGGAAAATATCGGCATTTTTGAAAGTGAAAGCGACTATACAGAGGGTTTCTACACACCCTTCAGGAAAGTCTGGCTGATGGATGATATCAGTCTCTATGATTTACGGACAAAAATTAAAGATGTGGATGTCGTGATCATTCATAAAATTACCCAGACCCGTCTTTTCGATTTTTTGTTGGTCCGGTACCCTGTGATTTTAATGATTCATGACCATGACTATTACTGTCCACGTAAATTCAAATATTACCCTTTTATCCATACCAACTGCACGCGGCCTTTTCACCCTGTCTTTTGTAGCTTGTGTTCAGGTATGCTGAACCGCCATCCCGGTAAAATTCCGATCCACCCCATCAGTATTATGAAAAACATGAAAATGCTCCACCGTATCCGGGATGTCTACAGGGTCATCATTCTCAGTGAATTTATGAGGAAAAATTTAATACTGAATCAGATCCTGCCGGATCACATCGTCAAAATTTATCCTTTCCTGGAACAGAAAGCCCATATTCCCAAAAAAGACCGTTATACACCTGAACTCCTCTTTGTTGGCCGCATTATTCCGGCTAAAGGAGTGGATTTACTGATCGAGACCATCCGTCAGGTAGAAAGTCCTTGCCATTTAACCATTGTCGGAACCGGTTCCGATCTGCCACACATAAAAAACCTGATAGACAAATACAATCTACGCTCCAGGATAACCCTCGCCGGATGGGTGAAAGATCCGGAAAAATACTTTCAGAAAGCGGATATAGTCCTCATCCCCTCCCGGTGGCAGGAGCCTTTCGGCCTGGCAGGTGTGGAAGCGTTTTCATACGGACTCCCTGTCATTGCCTTTGATGTGGGAGGCATACATGAGTGGCTGATTGATCATTGTAACGGTTATCGGGTTCCTCCCAATGATGTCTCTGCCTTTGCAGCCACAATTGATGCATTACTGCGGAATCCCGGGCTTCTCCGGCAAATGGGGCATGCCGGATGGGAATCCATTGGGCGCATCTATTCAGAGGATGCTTTTCTAAAGCGGTTTAAAATGTTGATTGAAGGACTCCATGAGTAACGTTTTTTGTAAGACAATTCATATTTAATAAGCAAAAAAAGTAAGGATAAGCCATGGATATCAATGCGTGGATGAATACAGACATGACAGATATTGCCCGCAAACTGGAGTCAAGTTTCCGGGAATATCATATTAGTCCGGAAGAGGGCCTGAATGTCTCGGGACGGAACGGAGTTTACGAACTTCTTGAGGATATTCTGGCCATCTTGTTTCCCGGGGCATTCAGCCGGGAGATGATTCACGAGGAGGATTTGAATTTTTACATACATGACATGTTGCGCCATATTGCCCGTAAAATGGTGGGGCAGATACGGACTGTGATTAAATACCACTGCCCGAAACATCCCAAAGACTGTTGTGATTGTGATTGCAATAAACGGGCGGAGGAATTATCTGTTGAAATTATTGAATCCCTGCCGGATATCCGTACCCGGCTCCTTGAGGATGCAGATGCAGCTTTCCAGGGGGATCCGGCTTGTCACAGCATGGAAGAGGCCATACTGAGTTATCCCGGACTTGAAGCCATCGCAGTGTACCGGATTGCACACCGGTATTATGAACTGGAGATCCCTCTGATTCCCCGAATCATGACGGAACGGGCCCACACCCGGACGGGGATAGATATCCATCCCGGAGCATCCATCGGACGGCGTTTCTTCATTGATCACGGTACCGGTGTTGTCATCGGTGAAACCTGCCGGATTGGACAAAATGTAAAAATTTATCAGGGAGTGACCCTTGGAGCTCTTTCTCCCTTTGATAAAAGCGGCCGGCCACGGAAGGGAGAGAAACGTCATCCGGATATCGAAGATGATGTGATTATTTACGCCAACTCCACTGTTTTGGGTGGCAAAACCGTTGTTGGGAAAGGGGCCATTATCGGCGGCAATACATGGATCACTCACTCTGTGCCACCTCACGCTATCATCAGTTCAATGTCCAGCCAACCCGGTGACATCCAGGTGAAACACAAAAAATCTTCCACATGAACCTATTCCATCAGTATGTTCAATTACTTCAGTGAAAGATAACTATAAAAGACTTCCTGGAAAATGAGTTCAAAATAACATATTCTGTTAATTACTTAGCTAATGATAATATATTGTGTTAAATAAGTACAATTTCAGGTAAATCTTGTAAAAATCCCCTTTAATGTTTACATTGTGTCAACATTATGACACCACCCATTTTACTAAACTGTCCCTTCTGTGGCGAGAAAATTCAACATTTCATCGGACATGCATCCGGTCATTATGCCTACTATTGCACCCATTCAAAAAAAATAATCATACTCTACGAAGACCTGCATGAAAAGATTATGCAGACCGGGCTTGAAAGAGAACTCAGGGAGCGTATCAGAGAGTATATCCAGTCTTCTGATGAATTTGAAATTTATCTCACAATGGAAAAAATGCACAAGATTGAAGCGGGGATTTTATCAGATTAATACACGGTGCGAATATAAACAGGTTCTTTTTTATTTGTTTTCATTGACTTCTGAAAGTTTTAATTTTGTGGGCTTTTTGGGAAGGGTGACCGAGTTGGCTTAAGGTGCACGATTGGAAATCGTGTGTACGGCAAAACCGTACCCCGGGTTCGAATCCCGGCTCTTCCGCGGTATAACAACCGGCGCATGCCGGTTGTTATGTTTAAACATTGAAATGTTGTGATATTTAAAAGTTCACTTATCAGGCAAAA
>LGGY01000174.1 GCA_001509335.1 Fidelibacterota bacterium 46_43 | reverse complement strand
CTTCTTCTAAAACAAGGCGGAGAAGCTTAATCACCCGATGGGTTTCAGGAAGATGGATACAGGTAGAGCCCGATTCTTTCCACAAGTAAGCAATGGCATCGAGGCGGATGATGGATGCCCCCTGTCGTAGGTAGAACAAGAGAATGTCGATAATTTCAATCAGAACATCCGGGTTTGCAAAATTCAAATCAATCTGGTCAGCACTGAAAGTTGTCCAAACTTTAACTTGACCTGAAGCCGTCTCGACCTCGGTCAATAAAGGTGAAGTCCTTGGCCTGACCACTTTTGACAAATCCCAATTTTCGTCAGGATGGATAAAATAATCCTGGTATTTTGGGTCGCCTTTTAAGAAACCCTGAAACCAGCGGCTCTCTCGAGATATATGGTTGATCACCATGTCAACCATGATTTTTTTTGTTTTCGCCAATGCCCTGAAATCTTCCCATGTACCCATTTTGGGGTCAATTTTTCGGTAGTCAATCACCGAAAAACCATCATCAGAGGAATAGGGAAAAAATGGCAAGATATGAACCGAATTAATTTTGTCACCAAGATAATCATCCAAAAAATTCTTCAAATTATGCAAACCTGGATAGTCTGGTGCCTGGATGATGTCCCCATAAGTGATTAATATACTGTCCTTTTCATCAAATTTTTGAGTTTGATTCCTATTTTCAGAAGCAACTGTCGAGTTGTGATGCACTTCCATCAAAAAGAGGACTCTCCCCGTTAAATCATGCGCTTGCTCTTCTCCGTAAAGGAATGCCAATTGTTCATGGAGTTTCTTTTTTATTGAGCTATCCATAATCCAACCTTTGTTAAATTTAAAGCAATTCTTTTAGTATATTTTCTAAGACTTTGTATGAATAATGGCTTTCCGCAATATTGAAATTCTTGTTGACCATCTCTTCCCTGGCAGAGCGATTTGTTAAATAGGTCACACATTGATCTGCCGCTGTTTGAATACTATCATCGGATACTTGAATAAGATCCCGTTGATCTCGTCCAGTGATTTGAGACCCAAGTGAAATGACATCAAAGCCTCTATCCTTAATATCCTGTAAATATACCGGATATTCAAACATAAGGATTGGCAGCTTCGCCCTGAAGGCTTCGAGCAACTGGTTCCCCCAGCCTTCCCATAGGCTTGGATAAGTCACCAAATCAGCAACAGCGTAGGTGTCCCATAAAGCATAAGTTTTGCTGCCAGCATCTGTGCAGCGTTCCGGTCCAATTATGGAATCAATGTGCCGAAGATCAACCTCGAAATCTTGTGCCTTTGTTTTAAGCTTTTGAAGATAAACACCTGTAGGATCATCGCGGTCATAACCAGCCAGAACAAGCACAATTTTATTTTTCTCGTTGAAAGCACGCCCATCATAAAGACCACGCGCTTGTAAGATAGCACGTCGATGCGGTTCGTTCAGCGCATTAACCACATCTATCGCAAGCTCAATCCCTTTGCGTGGGATGATCCGGGTTGCCTGGAGCACACAAATGTCCCCAGCATCCAAACCAATTACCTGGCGCAAATCCTGATTATAGTCATCAACGACCCAGTCTGGACCATCAAAATCGAACACATTGGGGATAATTTTCGATGATATGCCTTTGAATTTTTCTAAACTTAATTGAGCAATACTGTTGATGACAATGTGATTAATTTCAGGATCCTTTGGGGGAAGATAGCCTTCAAGAATTTTATTTATTTCTGGCAAGCCAAACTTCGGGTTTAATTTCCTCTCCCAGTAAAAATCATGATGATGGGCTATTGCCCTGATACCCAGCGCTTGTCTGATTTTTTCCAAAGCGACAGCGGCTGGAATATTCATCGCCACACTCCAAATATTGTTCACGAGCAAGATATCAATCTCATTACTAATGATGATATCTCTGAGAGCATTCTCCAAAATACCAGTTTGGTCGTTGATGCGCTTTTGCAGAACATCGGGTGTTAGATCATCTCGCTGCCCCAGGACGTTTTGATCAACAAGTTCAATCTCAGGTCGATGATGGTAAAGCTCGGGCAGTAAAATACCAGCCTGGTATCCCAAACGTCCCGCACATAATAAAACCCGATGCCCCATTTTTTCAAGAACGGTCTTCCACTTATCAACCTCCAGCGAAACACCGTCCGTCAGTCCAAGTTGGTAATGAAAAATTCCAATTGTCTTTGATGATTTCATTGATGTTTACCTCTGGTAATTGTGAACATTTAATTACACATTTGTGATAGTAATTCAATAGAATAATCCGCGTGTTCACAGAATGTGAATTGTTACTTTTCAATTGAGGTAAATCTATTAACCAGGTCGATCGATTATCCTTTTACACCACCAGCTGTCAAACCCTCAGCCAGATACTTCTCCAAAGATAAGAAAAGTATGATGATCGGCACGGTCATGATCGTAGAGGCTGCCATCACAACATTGGGGCGTGGGGTGGGGTCATTGAATATCGTGTTAATTTTAATTGGCATTGTGAACATGTGACGATCATTCAAGAAAATCAACGCGTATAAAAATTCATTCCAGGCAATCATAAAGGTGTAAATACTCACTGATATCAAAGCAGGAATGGATAAAGGGAGTGTAACCCGCCAGATCACCTCCAAACGACTGCATCCGTCAATTAAAGCGGCTTGCTCAATTTCATCTGGAATGGTTCGGAAATAATTGGTCAACATATACAGGGCAACAGGTAATGTCTGCGACATATATGTTAAGACTAAGACGGCCAAATTATCCTGCACGTTAAACCCCAGTTGATCGCCGATTTGGGCAAGCATGGCAAAGAGGGGAATTATCAACAGCACACCAGGGAATAAATACACCAGCAAAATGCCGTTTAGAAGAAGTTCCTTCCCCTTAAATTTAAATCGAGCAATAGCATAAGAACCCAACACAGCCAGAACAACAGCAATAATGGCTGTGGGTATGGACACTTTCAAGGTGTTTATGATGTTCGTGCCAAAATCCTGGTAGCTGGGATGATTTGGGTCAAACAGCTCTCGATAGGCATCCAAACGCAGGCCGCTAGGTACATAAACTGGTTCGCGTCCGCCAATCTCTGCCCTTGTTTTGAAAGAGGAACTTACCATCCAATAAAATGGGAAGAGGATACTGGTTAGAAAGAATATCAAGACCACAGAAAAAATAAATCGTCTCCAGTTAATCCAGTCTGCCAGGTGGCCAATTAAATTCTTCTTTTCGTTTTTCATGGCTAATCCTCCACATTCTTCATGACAGTAGTCACATAAAGTGTCATGAACAGGGCTAAAATCAACAACAAGATCATCGCAGTCGCAGCACCACGACCAAAATCATACAACCTGAAGCTGAATTCATAGGTCAGCACTGGCAGTACCTTGGTCCCAAAGCCCCCGCCAGTGTACAGGAAAATATCGTCGAATTTATTAAATGTCCACATCAAGCGCAGCAGGAATGTGGCACCCAGTACATAGCGCAATTCGGGAAGTGTGATCGCAAAAAATTGTTGAATAGCATTGGCCCCATCAACTTTCGCTGCCTCATATAAAGTATTATCGATCGCCTGTAACCGCGCCAATATCATCAACATACAAAAAGGGAAATATCGCCAGGCATCCAGCAAAATCACAATGAGCAGTGATAATCCCCGGGTCGCTAAATATGCTTTAGGCAGCTCAATCAGGTTTAAACTCATCAAAATATCGTTGACAACGCCTGAAGGCCTGGGATCCAAGATCCAGCGCCAAACAAAGGCAATACTCACGATAGGCGCCACATAAGGGAATAAGAAAATCGCCCTGGCAACCCCACGCCCTTTGAAAGGTCGATTCAGCAGTAAAGATGCTGCCAAGCCCACCAGAACTGCAAGGCTTGTGGAAGCAAAAGAATAAACTATCGTTGTAACTGCTGCTCCCCAATTATTCAGACCTTGAAATTTAAAGGCATAGTCATTAATTACTTCCCGGTAATTTTCAAAACCCACAAAAGGCGCATGGAAAACATCATTGAGGTTATTGAGGCCGACATCATGGAAACTTACCCAAATACTAAAAATTGCAGGGAATATCACCAGACCAAACACAATCAAAGCCGTAGGTGAGATCAAAATCCAGGCTAAGCGAGCTTCCTGTGCTTTCCGGCTTTTTACTTTTTTCGTACCAGCAATAGACATGATGACTCCTTCCAAAATTGTGCGAGGGTGTGGTTTTCACCACACCCTCGCTGAGTCTTATGAACTACTCACTTCGTTCTGCATAGAGAGCTTCGACTTGCTCCTGCAGCCATTCAGCTGCAAATTCTGGAGTCATCGTTCCCTCAAGAACAATGTAGCTGATTGCCTGCGGAATTAACAAACGACCTTCGATATCGCCAACAACAGCACGTTCTACACTGCCATAATCAGGTCGGAAGAGCCAGCGCTGCATGGTCTCATAACCATTGGCAACTTGAGCGATCGTATCTTCACTGTAATATTCAAAGTACTCACTCAGACCGCGCCAGCCATCAACAGCACTCTTCAAAACAGGAACCTTACCCATGGGTGCTAATGCAAGGATATCCAGGTAATTCTGTCCGGTCATAAAGAATTTCACAACTTCCTGCGCCACTGGGTCTGCGCCCTGAAGAATACCCAAAGCAACTAACTGTCCATATGATGCAGATCCATTGGGGCCTTCCATCATCGGTGCAAATCCAGAGTTGGCAGCCAGGTTTTCAACAACCTCAATGTTTCCGCCTTCTTCGGTGCCTGAACCCTCCACGAGGTCATCCATGATATAGGTGCTGTAGAACATCATGCCAGATTGTCCAAGCTCGTAGGATTCCCGGGCACCACGCCAGTATTGCGGACCAGGCATCGCGCAGCGCTGCAAGCCTGCATACCATTCAAGTGCTTCGATCATCTCAGGCGTATTCATCGTTACATTGCCAGCTTCATCAAAAGGCCAGGCATTATTGGAAATTGCCACCTGTTCGAATACCTGGTGTGGATAGTTTTGTCCAGGATCTGTTGCTAGTGTCAGCCCGTAAATCAAATCTCCGGTTCCAGGAAGGGCGTCGCAGGCAGCATCGATATCATCCCAAGAGATGGGAACCGCTAATCCAAGCTCGTTGAAAACATCCTCACGGTACCATAACGCCTGGACCCAACCATCAAAAGGCACGCCTGCGTATTTACCTGTTTCCGGATCTGTGACCATCGCTAAGGGGCCAGCCTGGAAGTCATCTTCACCAATGCTCTCAATTGTTGCCTGAGCAGCATCAAGATCCAGAATGCCATCAGCAGCAAAGGAGGAAATACGTTCAACGCCCATGCGGATGATATCCGGTAATCGATTGGCTGCCTGGGCAGTAGCAATTCGTTGTGCGATTCCAGCCTCCTCAATCGGGACGATGCGAAGGTCAATATCCGGGTACTCTTCCATGAAAGCAGCTGCAACCTTTTCATAGGCTAAAACTCGGTCTTCTTCGTTATCTGTTGTCCAGAATTCGATAACCGTTTTGTCACCAGGTTCCACAGGAACCTCTCTAATCACTTCCTGTGTCTCAATAACAGTCTCAACCACTGTTCGTTCAACGGGCACTTCCACTGTTTCCACAATGGTTCTTGTACAGGCGCTGAGAACCCCACTCAAAAGTATGGTTACCAGCATTAAAATCGAGAACTTTTTCATTTTTCAAACTCCTTTCAAATTTTTATACATAAGATTCTGAGGGACGAGCATTTTGAATTCTTTCGGTAAAACCTCCTTGCCTATTTCGCCTTTTTAACATAAATGCCAGTAGACTGCCTTACAATCAGACTGGGTTTCAACAAAATCTGCTGATGTTCGCTTGATTCATCTCTAATGATTTTTACAAGCATTTCACAGACCATGCTGCCAATTTGATAGACTGGCTGATGAACCGTCGTCAGGGGTGGATGGGAAAATTCTGACATGGGGATATCATCAAAACCAGTCACAGAAACATCCTTCCCAACAACCAGCCCACGCTCCTGTACTGCGCTCATAACACCAAATGCCATCAAGTCATTACAAGCTACAATAGCAGTTGGCGTCTCAGGTAAGTCCAGAAGTTCACCCCCTAATTCATAACCGCTTTTTTGAGTCAAATCACCTGCTTTGATGTAAGCTGGATCTAGTTTGATGTTGTAATTCTCCAGGCCATCACGTAAACCTGCTATTCGTTTTTCTGTAAATGCAAGATCGGGTTTTGGGGTAATACATCCAATAACTTCATGATTTAATCCAGCCAGATGTTCAGCAACCAGCTGCATGCCATAATATCCATCTTCATCAACATAAGAGAAACGGTTGCAATCATCCGTTCTGCCAAAAGCAACAAATGGGAAATTTTTTGATAACAAGTACTCTATTCGAGCATCCTGGTTTCGCGTACGCACCACAATGAAACCATCAACCCGTCCGCCTTCAACCAGTTTTTCATAGGCTTTGTTTTCTTCAGGTCCGGGCGAACGTGTTGAAACAAGCAAATCAAAACCTAAATCTACAGCCTTGTTACCAATGCCCGCCAGGAGTTCGCTGAAGTAAGGGTCTGAAAACCGTGGGCTGAAAGTCGGAAGAATTAATCCAATCGTATCTGATTGTTGTTTTTGTAATCGTTGTGCGAATGAGTTGGGGGAATAACCCATTTCTTTGGCTGTTTTAAGAATGAGCTGCTTTGTTTCAGGGCTGACATCATCATAGTCATTAAGCGCCCTTGATACCGTGGTGATAGAGCGATTGACTCTTTTTGCAATATCTTTAATGCTGACGCTCATATTGCTGCTCCATTATCCAAAACGTTTTGGGTTTAATCCCAGTATATACCAAAACGTTTTGGATGTCAATAAAATATTAAGAGAGTGTTGAAAAACATTGTGAAACGATCATTTTGCGGGAGATGGGGGCGACGCATGCGTCGCCCCCACGAAATTGTAATTATTTTATTACTATAGAAAAATAGGGGGATGAATGAATTTCCAAAAGATTAGTCTAGCACTTCATTGAATCCGTTATACTAATATAAAAAGAGCATTGTGATGATAAATCGGTTGTCAAGTAAGAATTCTCAAAGCCTGGCATGGCAAGGGCTTGGTTTAGCTTTTGTCTCTGCGGCGGCGTTAAGTTTTGAAATCAACCTGACGCGGCTTTTCTCAGTATCCCAGTTTTATCATTTTGCTTTTATGGTGGTCAGCATCGCCCTGCTTGGGTACGGCGCAAGTGGCACTTTTTTAGCATTGCAAAAGGGGAAAAACAAGAAGGAAAAAGAATACCCGCTGTCTCTGCTGGCTGGCTGCGCTGGAATCTGCATATTGGGGTCTTTCCTGCTGGTCAACATTATACCTTTCGACTCCTACAGTATAGCCGTTGATATTTCCCAGCTTGGCATTCTGGTGCTCCATTATGCAGCCCTATCCTCGCCCTTCTTCTTCATAGGCATGATCAC
>LGGY01000026.1 GCA_001509335.1 Fidelibacterota bacterium 46_43 | reverse complement strand
CCAAGGTTGTGAGGGAGTTTATCCGGTCCGCTTCGAAAAACCTGCTCACCCGTACGGCTTTCCCGTTCCCGGCTCAGTTCACGTTTACGGATAGACCGGCTGGCATCCAGGAGCCGCTGTTGGATACCCTGCTGTCGCTGCATGGTGCGTCGTGAATAACGTCCTTCCCGTAAATCACGGATCACATTTTCCATTTCCTGTGTAATGTGGTCCAGGTTGCGCCCGTCTCCCTGCCCGGCTTGTTCCATGGCCTGCTGCAAGAGGCCCAGTTCACGGCGCAAGGCCTGCTGACGGGCTGCAAGCTGACTCATTAAATCCATGGATGCATTTCCCGGTCCGGGCATGGGCATTCCCCGGGAATCCTGGTTCAGGGCTCCCTGCGTGTCAGCCAGGGCTTGCAATTGCTCCATAAATTGCTCCATCCCCGAACCGCTTTCACTGCCCTGTGCCTGTCCCATAAGTCCAAGAATGGTTCCTGTTAAATCGTTTATTTGCCCCAGATTTTGTGCCATGGTCTGCTCTGCCTGATAAAAACGTCCTTCTAAAAGATGGTTTAATGCTTCAGCAGACAACGAGCGGGCTGCCTGCAATTCCTGAAAAGGCTGCGGTCCCATGAAAAAGGTCTTCCCTGCAATGTGTTCCAGCCCGGTTTCCAGCTGATTCAGAGATTCCAGAATGGCATTTTGCTCAGAAAGCCGGTCCTGTAAAGCCTGAGAGTCGTTTTTTAATGCCTTTGTTCCCGGAAGTGTTCTTTCCTGTTTTTCAGAAATCAATAACGCCCGGCGGAGTAATTGCTGAAAATCCTGTAAAATCTCCTCTTTTCGTTCCTGGTTCATACCGGATGCCATGGCCTGATACTGCTTCAATAACTCTTCCATTTTTTGCCGGGATTCACCGGCTTTGTTCATCCCTTCCGGTCGCCGGTTTTCTGCAAAGGCCTGAGCTGCTTCCTGAAGGTTTCGGCTCAATGCCGACGAATCCAGAAGAGCCGAAAAATTCTCCAGTTTTTCCTGAAGCCTTTCGGATACGTTTTCAAATGACTGACTGAGATTCTGCTGCAGATTTTGTATCATCTCAGACAGATCATGTTCTGTTTTCGCCAGCTCTGCGGATGTCCGGCTTTTCTCTTCTTTTATCAGATCTGTCTGTTTCCGGAGAGCTTCTTCCAGAATCCGTTCCCCTTCCTCAAGGGTTTCCATATCCCGCAATGTTTCGAGTAAACGAATGGTTCTTTCCAGGGCCTTGGAAAATGTCTCCGCTTCCTTCTGTAAATCCCGGCTCATGCGTTCCATCGCTTCGGCATCCGGATTATTTTTAAGCCTTTCCTGCATTTTCTGCAATTCCCTGAAGATCTCACTTTTTTCCAGGTCTTTCACCAGTTCCTGCATATAGGCCATGTTGTCCAGAACTTCATCGGAAAAAAGGGACTGCTCGGACATTTCCGCAAGTTGTTTTTCCAGAGCTTCCTTGATGGATTTCAATGATTCTTTTATCATATCCTGCTGCTCTGCCAGGTTTTTCATGGCTTCCTGCTCGGACCAGTCCGCCTTGCCCTTTTTGAGGATATCTTTCCGAAGCGATTCTGCTTTTTCCCGGAGACTCTCTGAAAGGTCTTGCAGGGATTGAAGGTTTTCGTGTGTGTCCGCATGTTGCCGGCCTGTGCGGCTAAAAAGTTCTGTCAGGGAAGGGAAGCGGGCTGTGAAAACTCTGGAACGGATGATGGCTGGACCTGTAAGGTTATTATTGTCTGTGACTTTAAAGCGGAATTCCAGGGCATCTCCCGGACTGAGCCTTTCCTGGATATGCCATACTCCGTTTGTTATTTGGACCTTTTGCCCACTGTCAAAAGAGAGGGGATGATCGGTCCATACTGTGTCCGGCTCCACCTGAAAGGATTTTATAGCCCGGGTTTCCAATGAAAACGATGCAATGCCAAAATCATCGCCGATGAATACCTCCCAGGGGATGTTCATGTTTTCATTCAGAAGGAGGTCATCCTCGGGGGCCAGTACCTTGAGGACAGGTTTTTCATCCTCAAAAAGTGATATGTGATAACGAACATCGTTTTCCATAGCTGTGCCGTTTGTGTCTTTGGCCGTGATGATGAGTGTTCCGCTTTGGCCGGGTTTTAAAGCACCCTGGAAGTGATGATTCCGGGTGTCCAGCTGGATATAGTGCTCACCAAGGCGTGCGGTTACTTCCCCCGGAGGACATGACAGGCGGCCTGTCATGTTTAGTATCGATCCCTG
Organism: Fidelibacterota bacterium 46_43; assembly: GCA_001509335.1. Lineage (GTDB taxonomy): Bacteria > Fidelibacterota > Fidelibacteria > Fidelibacterales > Fidelibacteraceae > Fidelibacter. The sequence goes on along the minus strand of LGGY01000026.1, from coordinate 5,220 downwards.
CAAAATATGAATCCGGTCAGTGCCACCTGTATATATTTCCTGTTCAAGTCCGGTATAAGCGGGTGGCATGACCTGAAATTCCAGCCACTCCAAGACGGGACGTTTCATAACATTTACAGTGTATGTTTGTGAGGATTTTTGTTTCCAGGGCATAAAAGGATGTGGCCTGTGGACAATCAATGTGTATGTGAATGAGGAATGCAGATCGGGGATGAACAAAGTTGACAATGTATCGTTGGTTGTTTCAGGAACGAGGGATTCTGTTTTTTCCGGATTTTGAATCACCAGCTGTTTAGGAAAATGGCGGGGGAGTGTATGTGTAATGCGGATTTCCAGGGAATCTCCCTCTTGCAGAGTCACATTGCCCGGTTCAATCCTCCATGTCCAGGGGAAAGGGACCGAATATGTCCGGCCGGGGGTGACAACACGGATCAAGGCATCTTTTAAAAAGAAAGAAAGGCTCAGAAATATGAACAGTGAAAGGATTGTTTTGATCCATAGGGTAGAATCGGGAGATTGGGATTTGTTTTGCGTCAGATGTTGCAACAGACGTTCAGCCGGCAGGGTTTCAGACAGTCGTTGGACGGCCATCTGGGAAAGTGGATCGGACTGTCTGCTCAGTTGCCAGGCATTGATCAACCTGTCTCGGACATCTGGGAACTGATATCCCAGAGTTTCCATGAGCCGGGCGTTTTCTTGGGGCTTTTTGTGGATATTCCGGTCCACCCAATAATCCCGGATCCATATCAGGAGGATACCATTGGCCAGGAAGGGTGTCAAAAGGATCCACCGGAAAGTGGATGGCAGATACCAGATACTCTCAATTATCACCAGGATAACCAGATAGCGGCTGTTTAAATCCAGTAGCCTTAACACGCGGTTTTTAAGCCGGTCTGCAGCCTGACGCCGGCGAAGAATACGGAGTATTTTTTCAAAGGGATAGTGCATCAGGGATGAGCCGGATTGATATGATAATAATAAATGTTCGTTCCCATTTGCAGAGCAGCAGTACGAATTTCTTCAGGATCCCCATAGACTTCGGCATCTTCCCAGCCGTTACCCAGGTCGCACTCATAGGTGTAAAACACGACAAGGCGTCCCTCATGAAACAAGCCGAATCCCTGTGGTGGTTTTCCATCGTGTTCATGAATCTTGGGAAGGCCCTGGGGAAATGCAAATACCTGGTGATAGATGGGGTGAGAAAAGGGGAGCTCCACCAGCTCTTTGTCGGGGAATACTTTTTTCATTTCACGCCGGAAGGATTCATCCAGTCCGTAATTGTCGTCAGCATGCAAAAATCCTCCGTTCACCAGATAAAAACGGAGTCTTCTGGCCTGTTCATCTGTTAAAAAGATATTTCCGTGTCCTGTCATGTGCAGAAAATGGACATTGAACAGATCCGGTGAATCGATATCCACCGTAACGGGTGTTTTCTGCACGTCCAGACCCGTATGCTCATTGATAAAAGACGCCAGGTTTTCTAATGATCCGGGATTGGCATACCAGTCCCCGCCGCCACCGTATTTCAGGCGCCCGATAACCAGAGGTTCACCCGCAATCCCCTCTGCTGTGATCAAATATAAAACAAGAATGGCTGAAAAACGGATGCATCGTTTCATAAAAAGATTTACGGTTGGCTTTTGGGGAAGTTCCGTTCCATGATGGACCGGACAAGAGGGACAAGTTCATCCGATTCGGTATAGGTGTGGAGGGTTACCCCGGGATTTCCACTCACCAGGGCACTCAGCCTGCGAGAATCCTTTTTTTGGAAAAAGGCATGGACAGGAATATTTCGCCGGACTCCGACGGCAATTTCGTATCCTACCCCCAGGGAAGGGGTGGTCACTTCGGCGATCAGGCAATCCGCTTTTTTCAGCCAGGCCAGGTCCCGGTCAAAGATTTCCCGGTTGGACTGGTTTTTTTCACCACCTGCCGTCAGATTGGGGTCTGCGACATGTTCCGTGAGAACGGTGCCATATTCTTTCAATGTATTTACAATCATCCGGTATGCCGGTAGCAATTCCCTGCCGGCACTGATGGCTCCACAAAAGTAAATGTTCATGATTCTTTCGATGTTTGATGTGATTTATTGAGAAGGTCCCGGGCATTTTCCAGAGCTGCATCGGTGATTTTCCCGGCTCCCAGGAGTTTGGCGATTTCCTGTATCCGGTCTTCATCCTGAAGATGGCGGATGCGGGTTTCTGTTCGCCCATGTAAAACCTCTTTTTCCACAACCACATGACGTTCCCCAAGAGATGCAATCTGTGGCAGATGTGTAATGCAAATAACCTGGTGATACCGGGAAAGTTCTTCTATCTGTTCACCGACAATTCGGGCAATCCGTCCGGAGACACCGGCATCGGCTTCGTCAAAGATCAAGGTTGGAATAGAGTCGGCATCAGCGAGAACCGATTTAATACCCAGCATGATCCGTGAAGCTTCACCACCGGAAACCGTTTGAGCCAGAGGACGAAAATCTTCACCGGGGTTGGTGATCATTTCAAACTCAAGCAGGTCAAAACCCCGGGGTTGCGGTATCACTGTTTTGCCGTGCCATGATACAGAAAGGGTGGATGTCCCCTCCTGACAGGAAAAGCGGACTCTGAACCGGGCGTGTTCCATACCCAGACGATGGAGTCTTGATTCTACAGCCTCAGTAAAAATCCGGGCGGTTTCAAGCCGTTTTTTATGCAGACGTTCACCGACTCCAATCAATGCTTCACGGGCTATTTCCGTCTGCTCCCGTGCTTTCCGGAGTTCTGCAGAAAAATCCTGGTCACCGGATAACTCTGATTGCAGTTGCTGATAATAAGTGTACAATTCATCATACGTTTTACGATATTTCTGTGTCAGAAAATTCAGAACATTCACCCGATCCCTGATTTCTTCCAGCCGTGCCGGATCATGGGGGATGTGATCACGGTATTCTGCCATACTCCGGCCTGTCTCCTCAAGGGAAATCATGGCCGATTCCAGTTCCTTAAGATATTCCCCGGGGGTGGAATCAATCCGGAGCAGATGTTCCAAATCATGTTTTAATGAGCTCAGCAGTGAAATTACCGAATTGTCGCTTTCATACAGTGTATCGGCAATACGGTGGGCTGTATCCACGAGTTCCTGCGAGTTCTCCAGTATTTTTAACTCATTTTCCAGCTCGTTCAATTCTCCCGGATGGGGGTTTACTTTTTTTAACTCCTGATAATGGAACGATTTTAATTCCTGTTCTTTGAGATACTGATCCTGATTTTTCTTCAGTTTTTCTTCAAACCGGACAGCTTCTTTCAAATCCATAAGGGCACGAGTGTAGTCCTGGATCAGCCCCGGATTCTTTGCGAAGGCATCCAGATAGTCTATGTGGCTGTTGCTGTTTAAAATTTTCTGATGTTCATGCTGTCCGTGCATTTCCACCAGAGAATCTGCCAATTGTCTCAGGATTTGAAGGGAAACATAATGGTCATTAAAAAAGGTTCTGGATTTTCCATTCCTGTGAATTTCACGCCGGAATATCCACTCCGTATCATCTGCCGGCAAATCATTGGCAGCCAGAATCTCTTTTAAATCATCATTAAGTACCGGTGGAGCAAAGACAGCTTCCACAACAGCCATATCTGCTCCTTTCCGGATCATGGAGAGGTTTGCCCTATCCCCCAGGACCAAGCCCAGGGCATCAATGATAATAGATTTCCCCGTGCCTGTTTCTCCGGTCATAATGGTCAGACCCGGGCCGGGGGAGATCTCCGTTTCACGAACAATGGCAAAATTTTCCACGTGAAGTTGCTTAAGCATGGATGATCAAAACTCCCGTGAATGGTTCATGTGTTTGAGATCCTTATGATGTCTGGCAAAAACCTTTTTTCGGATGACATGTACAATCAGGAGCCCTGCCGTTACTCCGGCTATGTCCGCTACAAAATCCCAGATACTGGAATTGCGCCCCGGTACAAAGTACTGGTGTATTTCGTCTGAGAGACCGTAAAGGACTGTGATGGCAAAGGTCAGCCGGGCAATTTTTCCTGTATCAAAAGGGCGGTATTCCCTGATGGCAAGGTAAATCAGAATCGTTGCAATAAAATAAATGCCCGCATGAATGATTTTGTCAAAACTTAATATGGTCATTTGCGGAAATTTTTCCGATGGGATGGAAGACTGAATAAAGATCAGGCTGAGGTAGAGGACAGCAAAAAGTGTATATTTTTTATTTAATAATCTCATATTCTTTCATAACCTCGGGTAAAAAGTGGATTAAATCACCGGCAATCATACCCCGGCACCCATTCATTTCTGCAGCTTTGATTCCTGCAAGTCCGTGAAAATGGCTTCCACAAAGGGTTGCGGCTTCCGGTGAAAAGCCTTGAGCCAGCAGGGATGTGATGATACCTCCCAAAACATCTCCGGAGCCTGCTGTAGCCATACCGGGAGAATTGTATGGATGGATGTATATTTTACCGTCAGGGAAAGCACTCATGCTGGTGGCCCCTTTCAGGTGAATAATTTTCCCTGATTTCTGAGCGGTATTCCGGAGTATGTTAACAGGATCTGATTGAAGGTCTTCTTCCGGGATGGAAGTTAACCTGAGAAATTCTCCGGCATGGGGGGTCAGGATCAGAGGAATCGGTGTATGGCTTAAATCATCGAGATGAATGCTGTTCAGGGCATCGGCATCCAGAACGGCCGGAATATCCAATATTTTCAAAATTTTCCTGACAAACTTTTCTGTTTCTTTGTGCCGTCCCATTCCCGGACCAATTAGGACAGCCTTTGTCCGTGCTTTCAGTGTATCCCACAGATGGATATCATCAGCAGATACAAATTCCATTTGGCCTGTATGGCAGATAATTTCAGCTGCCTGATGGTGAATGACCTGTGATACTCCCTTAGGGATCAGGGCTCTGACCATGCCTGCACCAGTCCTGAGGGCGCTCAGGGAAGCCAATGTGATGGCTCCGGGCATTTCTTTATGACCGCCAATGCATACAGCCTGTCCCCGGGAGTATTTATGGTCGGTTCCCCGGACAGGAAGTATTATCGATCGAATGACGGCATCATTACATAAAAAAGTGGGTGATGCGTGTTCCATGGCTTTTTCAGGGTAGCCAAGATCTTTCAGAAGGATATCGCCGCTGAGGAATTTTCCTTCATGGAGGAATAATCCGGCTTTATAAAATCCCATAGTGATGGTTTTATCTGCCCGAAGTACCGGTCCGAGGGAGTGGCCGTTCG
>LGGY01000025.1 GCA_001509335.1 Fidelibacterota bacterium 46_43 | reverse complement strand
GCCGGACTCTTTTTGCTGAGCCTGTGTGCTCCTTATCCGGCTGCTTTTGTTTTTACTATTAACGGAATGATCACCATTCTGGCGGGGACACTTGCTTCAGTTTTCTTCTTCGGGGAAAAAAGAACCACGGCCTGGTACCTTACAATTTCCTTTGGCATTCTTGCCGTCATCCTGGCAAACATAAAATAAGGAGTTTACGGATATGAAATTTTCAAAATATTTTATCGTGCTGTCCCTGGTTCTCACTGTTTTTCTAACAGGGTGCAACCAGGCAGATCAACCCACCATCGTCAGCTGCTCATCCACCATGACTGAGATCGTTTATGAAATCGGAGCGGGAAATCAGGTCCTGGGGGCAACAAGTTTCTGTTTTTTTCCCGAACAGGTCATGAAGGATAAAGAAGCCGGCCGGGTGAAGGTGGTGGGTGATTTTATCAACATTAATTTTGCCCGAATTGATTCTATCAGACCAGACCTAATTTTTACAGACACAAACATGCAACGAAAGATTGCAGACAGTCTGAGAGCTATGGGTTTCACAGTGTATCATTTCGAGCCAAACCGGCTTGAGGATGTATATGCATGCATCTTAAAAATCGGTGAGGTGACGAAAAATGCGAAAAGTGCCCAGGATATGGTGGAAAACATGAAAGCGGACATGGATAAAATTCGTGCTGTCAGTTCAAAACTGGAACCGGTGAATGTATATATGGAGATCAATCACATGGGGCCCTGGACTTTTGGCAGTGAATCACCCCTCCATGATATGATTCAGGCCGCCGGTGGCGTAAATGTTTTCGGAGATACAGCGGTTGGAGTGTTCAGAACATCCAATGATAGGGTCGTTGAGAAAAATCCGGATATTATTCTTTCCCCTATCTGGCTGGATGCTGAACTGGGAGGCTGGAAAGGCATTACACCCCTGAGAGAAATATATACCCGTCCCGGATATGACGAAACAAATGCCGTAACCCGTAGCCGTGTTCTGTACTACGACTCAGCCCTGATGAAACACTTTGGTCCACGGCAGGTGGTCGCCACACAGAAACTGGCTTATCTGCTCCATCCGGAATATTTTGAATCCCCTGAGGGAACTATTCCCTGGGAATTGGGTTGGATTAAATAATGCCTCAGATGGGTTGAAAAGTTTTTTATAAAAAAAGGAAAACTTCCTTTGATTAAGGAAGCATGGCCAGTCCTTCCAGTGCAGATGAATCTCCCGGGCTGGCCATGAGTGTTTTATGGAACAATATTTTGGCTTCTCTGAGCTTTTGAAGACGGAGCTTGGTCCAGGCACTTAACAGAAGGGTATCATAATCAAAAGGATACAGATTCAGGACCTTTTCCAGGTAACGGTCTGCTTTCTCATATTCTCCCCGGTTATAACAGATAAGTCCCATCCGGTAATTAATAAGTGTATTCTGTGGATCTATCTCCAGTATTTTCAGATACATCTTCTCAATCTCATCCCATTTCCCCTGGGAGGACAGGGGATACGCCAGTCCTAATTGGGGTTCAATGGCATAAGGCCGGAGTTTCACGGCATTCCGGTAATATGTTTCAGATTTGTCCATTTTCCCGCCCAGATAATACAACCAGCCCAGGCGAAGGTTTATTTCGTAGGAATCTTCATCATATACGGCTGTCAATGACTCTGCTGCACGTTGATACTGACCTTCTTTCTCCTGTGTATAACTTGTTTCAAAGGCTTTAATCACCTGATCCTGAGCACACAGAATCCCCCATCCGGCAAGTAACAGAACTATCAATTGTATGTAACGATATTTTAAAAATTCCATTGCAGTGCTCCCGTTATGGAATGACTTTTATAGTGAATCAGGTTTGTTTCCGGTAGACTTGTATTATCCGGAATGAATGAACTCTCATGATCCTGATAAGTATAATTCAGGCGGATTGTGAGATCATCCGAGACCGGGAAAATCCATCGTCCGCCGATACGCCGTGTGATGACATCCATCCCATTATACACGATGTAACCTTGATGACGGGATGCGTTATGCAAGTCACCGGTGGCATATATCCCCTCTACCCACAACCGGGGCAGAAGTTTTCCCCCAATCAACAGATCAGATATCACCGTATTTTTGTCTGGACTCTGATGAACAAACGACAGGATAAATCCTCCATAAAGATTGAGATTTCCAAGGGGATATACGGTAAATTGCCAATCCCCCTGGACCTGGTGGTTTTGATTCAGGTTGCTGAACAGTGCCGTGATACCGGTTGTCACATAAGGGAAAGAATGAAATATGGACACAAACGAAAGCCTGTCATTGTCCGTTATTTCATCCGTGACAATCCGTCCTTCCAGACCTTCAGAAACATAACGGTCCCTTAGATATACCAAGTTGATAAAATGGGCTCCAAATGTCAAATCCGTTCCCTGCAATACATGATAAGTTCCGGATAGATAGATCTGATTCAGGTGAGTCACATAATCGGGTTTGGTTACGGCAACTCCGTTTTCCTGGGCATACAAATAGGATGTTTTCCTGAGCCTTGCATAGCTTCCATAAACAGACAGGCGGGGGGAAAGAATTTTATAAAGGCCTATGTCCGCATAGCCCAGTGTTTTGGATAAAAACTGGGATCCATTGACCGCCAGCCCGGTTTCATTGACATAGGCGTCTGTAAAGGATTTATCGACAGGGAAACCGGCATTCAAAGAGAGACTCAGGTATCCTCCCGGAAAGCGGTCCGGAACACCTGCCTTTCTTTTCAGCTCCTGTGAAAAGCCGGCAGCCAGTATCCGTGCATCTCCTTCCCGTCCGGCATACCGGTATGCCCAGTAAAGGTACTCATTTAATAAGGGATCGGAGTTATTGATCTGATATGCTCTGGTAAAATGTCGGACTGCAGCATGATAATTCCCCAGATAATAATAAGCGATCCCAAGTCTGTATCGGAGATTATAAAAATCGATTCCCTTAGCCAGGGCTGTTTTCCCGGTTTGTATCGTGGATTTCCAGTCACCAATTTGGGTATACCGGGCTGTTTCCTGTTCCACGGTCAGTGTATTAATGATAGGCTCCCCGGCAAAGAGCGTGATGGCCGCAATCAGGTAGATCATTCCGGTTATTCTGTAGCGCATGATGCCTTCCGGGTTAATGATTTTTGATGAATTGAAAACGCTTTTAATCCCCCGTTGTCAATATCACAGGCATAGCTTGTGTGTGACCGGATTTTCCCAAAAGAAAAGGTTGTTACGGCAGATTCAAGGAGAAGATGTGTATCGGAGAGAGTCTCTTCCAGACTGGTATAGGTAAGTTGATATTGACCTTTTTTATAACGGAAAAAGGGGGCGGTAAAATCCTGAAAAATGAGATCCTTTTTAGAAAACACCATGCTCAGGGGAAAAGAATCTTCAATCATAAGCCCCTTGTAATATCCAAAACAAACCCGGTATGCAGCACAATAAAAGTGATACAGGAGTGCGTCCCGGGCCCCTTCGAAATGTGTAAAATAAAGCATGGCATCATCGGTTTTAAACCAGGCTTTCGAGCCGGTCTTCCGGCATTCAATATATGTATTGAGAAATTCATTGATCTTCACATCCCATATCAGGGGTTCAGAAGCATCCTCCGGTGTAAAACGGATTTTTTCTCCCGGGATAAAATGAAAGGCTTTTTTCAGAGCTGAATTCACCTTGACTGCCGATACCCGGTCCCCTTTTTCAGGGATAGCATAGGTTTTCAGGAAAAATTCCTTATCCCGGCGAAGCATATAGTTACAGATGGGATAATCGCGTGTCCCAGAGCCAATATGAGGGGTCTTCTGAACCTGAAAATGGAGGTGGGGATAGGGAGAATTTCCCGAGTTTCCACATCGGGCCAGCATATTCCCTTTCCGGACCTTATCACCGGGCTTCACCTGGATCGAGCCCGGTTTTAAATGGCTCAGTTTGGTAAACAGGTCATCTTCATGTTTGATCACGATCGTATTTCCCCAGTTTTCTTCCAAATTTCGTTCACCGATGGTATTATCCGGGATATCATCCACAACGGTTTCAATGGTGCCGTCTGCCGGAGCGACAATGGTTTTGTCATAACAAAAATAATCCTCACGGAAATCGCCGGAATTTTTCCAGGTTTTCCCGTCTTCATCGGCTATTTCAAAGTCCCAGGCATGGCGCCACCGGTCCTGATGAGTATATTCTCCATCGTGTCCCTGTGTTACAATCCATTCACCGAAAAATGGCAGGTGAACCGGCACCGTACTCTCTTTTCCGAAGCGTTCCATGAAATTCAGGTATGAATAGAGGTTTTTCTCCGGAGTATTCTGTTGTATGAGCACGGGTGTCAGGTTTGCCCGGTTATCCACCCGGAATTTCAAAACATACAGAAATAGGAGCGAGAGCACATTAAAGGGCAGCGAATAGACCGGCAGATAAAATACGGCAAGAATGCGGGACAGTCCAATTGTCATAACCACCACCAGGGGAATCGTCAGGACTGCCCACGCATAGGAATTTTTATTGGGGATGATAAAATATCCTCCGGTAGCGATGGCCGTCAGAATATAGTTGAAACCAATATAGCTGTAACTCACTTCTGAAAAGGGGGCGCCGATGAGCAGATAGAAAAAATATGCCGTATAAAAACCCAGCAGAGACAAGGTAAAGGCAATACGGGAATACAGAAGCAATCCCACAGCCACAAGGATACCTGTCAACATATTGTACTGAAAGAGAATGGCACCCAGAGAGAGAAAATAGGCACGAACCGAGGGATGGATTGCCAGTTGATTCCACCAGTCGTACACCTGGACGAGTGAATTTCCCCCAATAATGTATAAATCATTTAAGGTATAGATCCCCCGCTCATTCAGCCCAAGAGCCTGAAACTCCCGGGAGGCAAGGGTCAGGATCCACATGGACACAACAAAGGGGATGCTGAGGTAAGGAAGGGCATATTTGCCGATAATCCCTTCGCAACTGACGGCAATAAAAAGGGTGAGAACAGATGCCAGGATGACGATCAGGACCAGCAGGGGTCCCGGTTGAAAAAAAATACCCAGTCCAAGGCCCACCAACAGGGAATTAAAACCATAATACCCCTGTTGAATTTTAAAGGGATGAAAACCCAGATAGCGGGCCAAAAAAGTCGTGGTCAGGACGGCCAGAAGACCGAAAAGACCGGTATAAAAATCCACAAAGGTTACCAGAATCAGGATACCGGCAAATAAGCGGTTATCGGAAAAGAAAATTTGCGAATAGCTGTTTAAAAGGCTGCCTGTAAAGTCGAACTCACGTTTCATGAGCGATCCCTTTGTCAGATCAGATGTTCCGGAAGATGCTCGCAGCGGTTCAGGGTTTCAAGTGTTTCCTTGTCACGGATAATATGGGTTTTCCCTTCCGGGTCAATTAAAACCACCCGTGGACGAAGTGTAATAAACTGAAGCCATTGCGTATTATTGTAAGCACCAACCCTTCGGATCACATAAGGATCTCCTTTTTTCAGAAGGGGAAACTGAATATGATCCCGGACAATGTCAATATTCATACAAAGGGGGCCGTAGATTGTTGTGTCTTCAGTTTGATCGGAAAGGTGTTTTGCCGGACGAATGTCATGTTCATACCAGAATGATGTAAAAAGGAGGTTCACACCTGCATCGATAATCGTTGCCCGGCGGCCGTCAGCCAGGCGTTTGTTGGCAACCACCGTACCTGCCAGCCAGCCTGCGTCATCCACCAGGGCCCGGCCCGTTTCCAGTATGAGCAGGGGTAAATGATCCGGTTTGAATTCCGATTTCATCAGGGCGGAGACAATGGCCTCGGCAAAATCATCAAAGGAAGGAGCGGTATCACTTCCGGGATAATAGGCTCCTTTCAGGGTATTTTTGGAAGCAAATCCACCTCCCATATCGATATACTTAATCGTGTGTTTATATTTTCTTTCAAGACCCATTGCCAGATCCGCCAGTTTCAATGCTGCTTTTTCATACGCCTGCACCGTCATCATATAGGTTCCGATATGGGTGTGAAGTCCCAGAAGGTCTATTTGCTTGCTGATCATGATCCGGTTGAGGGCATCCCAGGCTTCCCCGTTTTCATAATTGAACCCGAAACGATCCCATTGGGGATAAATCCCTGTATCCATATTTACCCGAATTGCCGCTTTGGGACGTTTTTCCAGGTTCTCTGCAAGATCCAGAAGTTCATAAAGTTCATCAAAATGGTCAATATGAATCAATGAATCATTTTCAACGGCTTTTTTCAGATCTTCCCGGGATTTAAAGGGACCGTTAAAAATGATTTTTGAACCGGGGACCCCGTTGGCCAGAGCCTTTTCGTATTCAAATCCGGAAACCACTTCAGCCCAGGATCCCTCCTGGTGGAAGATTTTACATACGGCATTCAGGTAATTCGTCTTGTAGGACCAGGCAAACTGGACTTTGGGATAGCGTGAGGAAAAAGCTCTGTAAGCTTCCTGATATGTCTTTCGAAGCATCTTTTCAGACAGAACAAAGAGGGGAGATCCATATTCATTCAGGAGAGATTCAATAGAAATCCCTTCGATATCTTCGATTGGTTCCGGGCGCCGGACCATTCCGTATTTGCTCGGAAGGCCGGCATTGATTTTTTGAATCAGCGGCCTTTCAAAAGGTATTTTTCCCATTTTTTATTTTTCCCTATGTATAGATGTTGCGGGTTACGGGTTGGGGAGTTCTCTCCATCTCCCCTTTTCCCTTACAACTCCCCCCGGGTCGTGAGTGACTGAAAATCCTCGAGGAAACAGATCATATCATACGAATACCGGATAAAAAGGATACCCACGGTATATGACGTAAAGGGTTCAACAGGATAACCCAGTGCCAGTTTCACCAGGGCTTCAGGCAGGTTTTGTCCGGCTCCCACCGCAAGATAGACCCAGGCGGGAAGACGGGGATTAATTTCAATCAGATATAACTCATTCTTGTCTGTACGAATGAGTTCCAATTCCATACCGCCCCGCCATTGGGTTTGTCCGATTATATGGTGGGTCAGTTCAAGCATCCTGGGATCATCCAGCGTGATACCACCCCAGGCTTTTCCTTTATCAGTGATATACTGTTTTTTCATAGGTACGGCACCGATCGTATTCCCGAGACCATCACCCAAAGCAACCACATTCACTTCCGTCCCCCGGATAAATTCCTGCACAACAATTGGGAGTCCCCACTTCGCGACAATTTTGTTAAAATAAATCTGAGCTTGTTCAAAAGAATTGGCTATTGAAGCATCATAAAACTTACCCTTGATCACCATGGGATAGTCATACTCATCCTCCAGGTCCTTCAATTCTTTCAAACTGGTTATCGCCCGGCTACCTGGGACTTTTACGGCATATTTTTCTCCGAATTCGGGAAGATTTGATTTTTGTCGTTCCTCAAACTGTTTTAGCGTCGAAGTTGTTTTAGAACACTTTCCGATTTCATAAACGTGTAGAGCTCGGAATCAAAGTTGGGAATGAGCACATCGATGGCCTCTTTTGTGTGAATCTCCCGAATCCGCTCAATCAAAATATCGGTCCCCTCGGACGGATAGGGTACTTTATAGCTCTTGTCCACATGGTCGTGCATATAAGCGCCTGGCTCAAGGTTTTCATAAACCAGCCCCACAATCCGTGGCTCAAAAAATGTGGATTCCCGGATACCCCGAACGACAGGAATGCCGGGACCGGGGCTGTCAACATTATTCAATCCGGAAACGGCAACGGTGATTTTAGTTTTCATCATCCTCTTCAACCAGTTGATATTGTTTTAACAGGCCCAAAAAATCATAGAGATATCGTTCCAAAACCCCTTTTTCCACATCATATTTTTCCAGAATTCTGGCTGAAATGGCTTCACGGTCCTGGCCGTCTTTCAAAAGGGATAAAATTTCCATCCCCACCGGATTCAGGGTATAGGAATCCCCGCTTGTGGGGTCAAAGATAAATCCCGTTTCACTGATGGCGATATTTTTTTTCAGTTTCATGGATATCCTCCAAAATAGTGTATCCAACACAACTCACAATTGCAAGTGTGTATTTTTAATATTGTATGGAAATTTAAAAAAGTATACTAAATAATTTCGTGTTTCATAACACATTATTGATAAAATGGCGGTTTTTTCGATCAGATCCCCAGAATGATAAACCAGTCCACCGCCACAAGCCAGATCCAACCCAGGACGGCCGTATAGAGAAAAGAGCGGGTTTTCCATGCCACAACACCAAAGGCCATGTGGAGGAGAATGGACATGATGCCTTCTATTTCGGAGGCACCGATATAGACCGGGGCTCCGGCAAGGGCGGCAATGAGGATAGCCCCTAAAACGCCAATTTCATCTTTCATGGCATGAAAAATAAATCCCCGAATAAAGGCTTCATACGAAAAATAAAAAAGAAAGGCCGTCAGGTAATACCGGAGAATCACCCAGAGACTTTCCATGCC
>LGGY01000173.1 GCA_001509335.1 Fidelibacterota bacterium 46_43 | reverse complement strand
TGACTGTCGACTGGTGACTGCCCACTGTCCACTGCTTTTCACTGGGTGGGCAATGGAATCAATCCAATCAATCGAATCAATCGATATATGACTTTCAACAACGTCTCAACGTCCAAAACTAATTGTATGAACAGATAATGGTATGTAAATTATAAGAAATTTGAAAATTGACAATGTAACGATGAAAGATAAACTGAAAACTCATGACAGAATCAATAAAGATTACCCTTCCTGACGGCAGTGTTCAGGAATTTCCCATAGGATCGACCCCTTACGATGTGGCTTTATCAATCAGTGAAGGACTCGCAAGGAACTGTCTTGCCGCAAAAGTTAACGGTAAGCTGGTTGATTTGAAACGTCCATTACAGCATGATTCTAAAATCCTGTTGATTACCTATAAATCCCCTGAAGCCCACGATATTCTTCTCCACAGTACAGCACACATTATGGCTCAGGCGGTTCAGCGACTTTTTAAGAATGTAAAAGTCACCATCGGACCGGCCATCGAAAACCGGTTTTATTACGATTTTGATGCCCCGGTTCCTTTTACCGAAGAGGATCTGGATAAGATTGAAAAGGAAATGGAAAAGATCATTTCCGAAGATCTTCCGGTCACCCGCCGTGAAGTCACACGTGATGAAGCGATACGTTTCTTTGAAAATCTGGGTGAGACCTATAAAGTGGAGATTATTCGTGAAATCCCGGAAGATGAGATTTTATCCATCTATACCCAGGGAGAATTTTCTGATCTTTGCCGTGGACCCCATATCCCCTCAACAGGGAAAGTCCCGGCCTTTAAACTCTTGAGTGTAGCCGGTGCCTACTGGCGTGGCAATGAACGGAACAAAATGTTGTCCCGGATTTATGGAACAGCCTTTCCTGATAAAAAGGGGCTCAAAAATTATTTGAATTTTTTGGAAGAAGCCAAAAAGCGGGATCACCGGAAGCTGGGGCGGGAACTGGATCTTTTTGATTTTTCCGACCGGGTAGGCCAGGGACTCACCTTATGGTTTCCCAAAGGGGCAACGCTCCGGAAAATTATTGAGGATTTCTGGCATGTGGAGCACCGGAAAGCCGGTTACGAACTGGTCCAGACCCCCCATATTGGCAAGGCGGAACTCTGGAAAACGTCCGGACACCTGGGTTTTTATAAAGATTCCATGTACAGTCCTATGGAGGTTGAAGGTCAGGATTACTTCATCAAACCCATGAACTGTCCCTTTCACATTATGATTTATAAACGCCGCCAGCATTCCTACCGGGATCTGCCTGTCCGCTATGCTGAACTGGGAACCGTTTACCGCTATGAAATGTCCGGGGTTTTGCATGGACTCATGAGGGTCCGGGGATTTACACAGGATGATGCCCATATCATCTGTACACCGGATCAGTTGAATGATGAAGTGGAAAAACTCATCCAGTTTTCTTTTGATTATTTGAAAACTTTTGGTTTTACCGATTTTGAAGTCTATCTCTCCACACGCCCTGAAGGAAAATCTGTCGGTGATCCGGCGGATTGGGAACAAGCCCAGGCATCCCTGAGGGCATCCCTGAAAAAGAAAGGTGTTGATTTTGAAGTGGATGAGGGAGGCGGTGCTTTCTATGGACCTAAAATTGATATAAAAATCAAAGATGCCATTGGCCGCTTATGGCAATGCACCACTATCCAGTTTGATTTCAACGAGCCGGAACGGTTTGATATGGAATATACAGGCACGGACGGGAATAAACACCGGCCCTTTATGATCCACCGGGCTATCATGGGTTCCCTGGAACGATTTATCGGGATTCTCATCGAAGATACAGCCGGACATTTTCCCCTGTGGCTGGCTCCGGTCCAGGTGAAACTCCTGCCGATTGCCGATCGTCACCTGGAATATGTCCGTGAAATCGCCGATTCTCTCTTTCAAAAGGGAATCCGGGTGGAAATGGATGACCGTCAGGAGAAAATAGGTGCAAAAATACGCGATGCGGAATTGAATAAAATCCCATTTATGTGTATAATTGGAGATAAAGAAGTGGAAGACCGCCTGGTCAGTGTCCGGCAACACCGGAAAGGGGACCGGGGTTCACTCCGTTTCGATGAATTTATCAATTGGATGCTGGAAGCATCAAGACCTGAATATGCGGAATAGGTTCAGGTCTGTCAGTTAACCCGAAACAAAGGAGAGACTATTTCGAAAAAAGATGACAGCCAACGAATCAATCAGGAGATTCGTGCTCCAAAAGTTCGACTGATTGAAGAAAATGGCAATCAAATTGGTATCGTAAGCATACAAGAGGCGCTTAGAGAAGCTGAAAAAAGAGAGTTGGATCTGGTGGAAATCTCCCCGGATGCAAATCCCCCTGTATGCAAGATACTTGACTTCGGAAAGTATAAGTATCAACAGCACAAGCACGAGAAGGAAAACCGGAAGAAACAGCACGTCGTACAGATGAAAGAAATCCGGTTCAGACCCGGAACCGATGTCCACGACATCGAGACCAAAGCTAAAAAGATCCGTAAGTTTATTGAAGACGGATCCAAGGTGAAAATAACGGTCATGTTCCGGGGACGGGAAATGGCTCACAAAGAGTATGGCCACAGGGTCCTTGAAATGGTGAGCGAACAATTGTCGGATATTGCCCGCATGGAAAGTGAACCGTCACAGGAAGGCCGTTTCTTAACCACCTATCTCGTCGCCAAATGAAAGGAGTCGCATTCAATGCCCAAAATGAAGACAAATCGCGGTGCCGCCAAACGCTTTAAAGCGACAGGCACCGGAAAAATCAAACGCGTGAAAGCTTACGGCAGTCACCTACTCACATCCAAGACCACGAAGCGTAAACGCTCATTGAGAAAACCCACCTTGGTTTCAAATGCTGAAAGACGGCGGGTAAAACGGATGCTGGGAATTTAAAGGAGGTGAAATATGCCAAGAGCCAATAGTTCTGTACCAAGACATCGTCGCCATAAAAAAATATTGAAAATGGCAAAAGGTTACTGGGGTGCCAGAAGCCGACAATATAGAACTGCTAAAGAAGCTGTCGAACGGGGCTGGCTGTATGCCTACCGTGATCGACGGCGTAAGAAACGGGATTTCCGCCGCTTGTGGATCACCCGTATCAATGCCGCCGTCCGTCAGTATGATATGTCCTACTCTGTGTTTATTCACAAACTGCAGGAAAACAACATCAAACTCAACCGGAAACAACTGAGCGAAATGGCTATCCGTGAACCTCAGAGTTTCAAGAAGCTGGTGGAATCACTCAAATAGAAAAACACGTTTATGACACTTCTGGAAAAAATCAATCACGTTCGGGATCAGTTCAATACTGATCTCGAACGTATTAGTGACTTAAAAAGCTGGGAAGAGCTGAAAAATACCTATCTGGGACGGAAAGGGCTTGTAAGCAAACTCTTTTCCCGGATTGGAGACGTGCCACCCCAGGACCGTAAGACCATTGGACAGGCGCTGAACAGCCTGAAAAATGAGATTCAGAACCAGGTGGATTCGTTGCATCAGACACTGCAGGAAAAGGTGGATGAATCCCACGATGTGGATTATACCCTTCCCGGTTTTCCCATCTTTAAAGGGTCCCGTCACCCCCTGACCCAGGCAATTGATGAAATGTTGTCCATTTTTGCCCGGCTGGGCTTTGATATTGCCTATGGGCCTGAAGTGGAGACGGACTGGTACAATTTCTCGTCCCTGAATTTGCCTCTCAATCACCCGGCCCGGGATATGCAGGATACTTTTTATGTGGATGAGGGCATCATGCTCAGGACTCATACATCGCCGGTACAAACCCGGTATATGACACAGCATAAGCCTCCGGTCCGGATTGTGGCGCCGGGAAGAGTCTACCGGAATGAGGCCATCAGCACCCGGAGTTATTGTATGTTCCACCAGATCGAAGGCCTTTATGTGGATAAAAATGTGACCTTTGCCGACCTGAGGGGAACATTGGAACTCTTTTGTAAAATGTATTTTGGCCCTGATGCCCGGATCAAATTCCGTACCAGTTACTTCCCTTTTACCGAACCGTCGGCGGAAGTGGATGTTTCCTGTTTTCTCTGTAAAGGAAAAGGCTGCCGCGTGTGCAAAAATACCGGCTGGCTGGAAATCCTGGGATGCGGAATGGTGGATCCCAATGTGTTTAAGGCGGTGGGATATGATCCGGAAGAAGTATCCGGATATGCTTTTGGCCTGGGCGTAGACCGTTCAGTCATGCAAAAGCTGGATATCCCTGACATTCGCATGCTGTTTGATAATGACGTCGAATTTTTAAAACAATTCTGATTCGACATACCGATGATGGAGTTTCACTGTGAAAGTTGATCTGAACTGGCTTCAGGATTATGTAGATATAGATAGACCCCTTGAGGAAATCTGCAATTTGTTGACAGAGGCAGGACTCGAATGCCGGATTGTTGAATCCGGTCCAAGGGTTCCGGAAGGCGTGATTGTGGGAGAAGTCATCTCCGTAGAAAATCATCCCAATGCCGATAAATTGTCTGTTTGTTTTGTGAATACCGGTGAAAAAGAACCGGCCCAGATTGTCTGTGGTGCCCCGAATGTGGCTGCCGGTCAGAAAGTTCCGGTGGCAATGGTGGGCACATCCCTGACACCCGACTTTACCCTGAAAAAAGCAAAAATAAGGGGCGTAACATCCAACGGTATGATTTGTGCCGAGGATGAACTGGGCCTCTCTGAAGATCATTCAGGAATTATGGTTTTAGATGAGTCCTGCGAGATTGGGAAACCTCTGAATAATTACCTTCCCAAAACAGTCATTCTGGATATTGATTTAACGGCAAACCGTCCCGATTGTATGTCCCATATCGGTGTCGCCCGGGAAGTGGCAGCTCTTACCGGAAAATCCCTGAAAATTCCTGATATCACACATCAGGAAACAGGACCGGATATCCATTCGCTGGCTCAGGTGGTTGTCCTTGCTTCAGATGGATGTCCACGTTATACGGCCCGCGTCATCCGGAATGTAAACATCGGCCCCAGTCCGGACTGGCTGAAAAAAAGAATCGAAGCCATTGGTTTGCGACCGGTTAACAATGTGGTGGATGCTTCCAATTACGTGTTGCACGAAACCGGACATCCCCTCCATACCTTTGACTATGATAAATTAGCTGAACACCGGATCATTGTCCGGTACGCAGAAGAAGGGGAGACCTTTGAAACCCTGGATCATAAAGAACGAACCCTCTCCCGAAATGTTTTATTGATTTGTGACGGGAAAAAACCTGTCGCCATGGCCGGTGTGATGGGCGGACTCGATTCTGAAATTTCCGACAACACCGTCAATGTATTGATAGAAAGTGCTTATTTTGACCCGCCGACCATCCGCAAAGGGTCAAAACAGCAGTTGCTCTCCACCGATTCATCTAAGCGTTTTGAAAGGGGAACAGATCCCAATGCAAATTGTGTGTATGCCCAGGACCGTCTGGCATCCCTCATTCTTGAACTGGCAGGGGGAAACTGTGCAAAAGGGATGATCGATGTCTACCCAAAAAAAATTGAACCTCTTCCCATCACCATGCGTTTTGACAGGTTGAAAAAAATTACATCTCTTGACATTTCCCCCGAAACCTGTCGTACTATTTTCGAATCCCTGGACATTTCCGTTCAGTCCATGGACGATCAAACGATAAACGTTCTTGCTCCGACCTTTCGTCCGGATCTGGAAAGGGAAATCGATCTGATTGAGGAAATCGTCCGCATTTACGGACTGAATAAAATCCAGGCGAATTCACGGCTTCAGTTTTCCATGTCTGAAACCGTCGATCCGCTGAATCCTTTTTTAAACAGAATCCGTGAAATTTTTGTGGGATTTGGTTTTCATGAAGCCATCAGCAATTCCCTTGTTTCACAGGATATGGCAAATGCCGGAATCTGGGGGTATGCCCCTGTTCCTTTGATGAATCCCCTGTCTATAGACATGAATTATTTGAGGACTGACCTGATTCAGCCTCTGCTGCACAATTTAAAACTAAATGCTGCACGAAAACGGCAACATGTTCGCCTTTTCGAAATCGGACGGGTGATGGAGAAAGATCCTTTGTCGGAAACCACTGTTCGTGAACACCAAAACCTGGGTGTGATTATGTGCAGCGATATGTGGGATCTTCACTGGCTCAGGAGTCCGGCACCGGCTGATTTCTTTTTTGGAAAAGGAATGCTGATGCGCTTTCTTGACAATATGGGCATCACGGATATCTCTCTGAATAACACAGATTTTCATCCGGACCCATATCGCATTTTCATGGATATCACTTCGGGTAAAATACAGATTGGAAAAATCGGTGAATACCAACCCGAATTTCTGAATAAATACCAGCTGGAATACCCGGTGGTCATTCTGGAACTGAAACTGGATGTAATTTTTGAACTTCGGAAAGAGGTTTTCAAATACAAACCGGTTTCTCCCTTTCCTTCAATGACCCGGGATATTTCCATTGTTGTGGATAAAAACATGGAATCTGAAACTCTGATGAAGGAAATTCATCAAAAAGGAAGTAAATTTCTGAAGGATGTGGTTGTCTATGATCAATTCATGGATGACCGGAAACTCACTCCTGGAAAAAAGGCCCTTTCTTACCGGCTTTGGTTCCAGAGTGATGAGCGGACTCTTGAAGATCAGGACGTGGACCGCATCATGGAAAAGATATTTAACATACTGATCAGGAAATATGGAGCTCAACTCAGATAATGGACATCAGGGCTCTTGAAGAACTCGAAATTAAATTACATCTGCTGGTGGAACATCTGCAGTCTGTAAAAGAGGAGAATCAACGCCTTCGTCAGTCCCGGAGTCAACCCAATTCCGACATCCAGGAAGCTGTGAAGAAAATCAGCACAAGTCTTCGGAAAATATCGGGATGGATTGATGAGGAACTGAAGGCGCAGGCGGAATTAAACCATGAGCGTAGAGAATGAAGAAAAATCGGTTGTCCTGAAGATTTATGGACAGGACTACCCGGTTCGGGGCAAGGTGGATGTGGAGCAATTGAAACGCATCGCCGCCCTGGTAAATGACAGAATGCACGAAGTCGGTGCCAATATGTCATCCTCTGCGGCTGTTCATAAAATAGCTGTTCTGGCGGCAATGAATATTGCCGGGGAATATCTGGAGTACCGGGATGAACACGAAAGTCTTTTGGACAGTGTGGAAGAAAAATCCCGGGAATTGATTCTCACGATTGATCGTTCTTTAAGCGACACCTGATTTTATCTGCAGAGATCCGGTTTTCCTGGTTTTAACCGGGAGATGACCGATGATTAATATTATTATTTGTTCAACCGTATCCTTTTTAGTGGGCTTTCTGATTTACTGGCTTTATGTCCGCATTAAGCTGGGGGGATTGAAGAATCACATCCGGGATATGCTGGAAAATGCCCGTAAAGAAGGGGATAGCATAAAAAAGGAACGGATTCTTGAGGCAAAAGATGAAGCCCTCCGTATTAAACAGAATGCTGAGGAAGAGTATAAACAGAAACTCAAAGATGTTCGTGAAGCCGAAAAGGAGATCCTGAA
>LGGY01000172.1 GCA_001509335.1 Fidelibacterota bacterium 46_43 | reverse complement strand
TCCGCCAACTGACCTTATTTGCCGTTGCTCTTTCTTTCAAATTTAGAGAGCAAGTCAACAGTATCAAACTACTATTGTTACTTCCTATCGTCTGCAGTCATAACTGTTGCTAATGTGCAGTGCCTTCTTCAGAATAATAATACCTTGATCTGTTGCCAAATTAGTTATCATTTATGCTCATCGCTTCCCCGGATATGTTTACGGCAAACGCAGCTTTTCACCAACCAACTGTAGATCTCTTCTCTTCCCCAATTTCTACTGGAATCCGCAATTCTTAATGCTATTTCAACTATCTCATCGTTGTCAACATCAAGCCTGCAGCCATTCTTGTGCAGAAAAATCTCGCCCAAGAACATACCTAACCTTTTGTTCCCGTCATAAAGAGATGACCTTTGATAATGCTTCTAATCACTACCGCGTCTAGCATCAGAATATCATCTTCATAGTACTCGCTTACAGCTCGAAGACCTGATACATAACAAAGTGGGCTATCGTTTATTACATAAATTGTATCGTTGGGGTGTTCTTGCGCAAGCATTTTTATGGCCCAATTAACCGTAGCCTCTGAGAGCCATTCAATACTTCGAGAGTCTTTCAAAAGCAGATTTCCTACGCTCAATAATGTCTTCCATTATTTTGGAATCAGATTCTTTTACGTGTGGTTTCACTTGATGCACTCTGCGGCCATGAACAGTTTCTTTCTTGCATGGCGTAATCCTGTTCAAAACTACCCAGGACCTGAACTTAACGGTTCTCCCTTTTCTCATATCTACTTACACCTCTTCTGTTTTACCACTATTATGACTCACAAAAACTGAATTTGGATCAAACACAGTATCATTTCGAGAATTAACTAGTTGCAAATCTTACTGCATCCATATCAATGGATTCCATTGGATCAAGCTACATTCATAGTATCACATTCCAATACGAGAGACATGAAATCGGTCACAGCGTTCCTCGTGCCTCTTGATCATACGCTTTTTCGTGACAGACTCGCTTTTTTGGAGGGAGAGCCGAGGTTTGTGGCTAGAAGAGCTCAGCGAGTCTTAGGCCCGACGAAGTCGGAACTGGCCTTTGCAAAGCAATGACTGGCCGCACGAAATGTGACTGGCCTGCGATAGCAGACTAGCAGACTGGCCGCCGAATAGAACAGGGTCAGACTCCATTTTTCACACCGAACGAGAAATCGAAGACAAAAACACTGTGAGGGAATTCTTATACACAAAAAGAAAAAAACGGAGCCTATTTCCTGCTCCGCCCACGGGGACACCCCCATGCAGAAATATTATACCACCATGGTTTACTTGAGTTCAGTTCTAAGTATATCGTCAAAAGCGAGATGCTGAAACGAGTTCAGATGATGAAATTAAGAGGGGTCTGGAGTCTGGGGTCTAGAGCCTAGCAAGAGTGAGATCCCGTATAGGAACATTACGGGATGACAGCCCTTCAAAAAGAGTTGTTGTAAGCATCCAAGAGCCAGTCTGCTAACGCAGGTCAGTCAGGCTTCGCGATTCTGGAACAAGTTCAGATGAAGGAATGTAGAGGTTTTTACATTGCAGCTCAGTTTCATTCAGACCGTATCATTTTGACCAATGGTTGACTGCCAAGACTCTGGATTTGCTAGCAGATTAGATACGTTATTTCTAATTTGGCAGTGCAAGCCTGCAGACTTTTGAGTCATCAGTTACGTAATTTCAAAATCCCCCTCATGCAAGTGAAGGTCAAATAAGGCAAAAAACACGAATAATTGTCAATAGTTATTCCTTATCACGGGAGCTCAAAGAAGACGTTGATTTTTTAGCTTTGGTGATTGAGTTTGTAACTGTTATCATTAGGACGGTTTGAAATAGATGTCACGTCTCCTAGTTGTTACTTCGACTCTCAATAATAATTGCAATTACGAATGGCACGTGTGTTTTGAAGAGTATTTAAACCGGTTAAAATCAATGATTGAATGTTTGGCATTAGTGAAACCGAGGGTTACTCTCTGAAAGAATCCCGAACCATATCAAGATCCAATCCTGTTAATCGCGAAATTTAAACCGGTTTAAAATACCTCTGAAAGGAGTCTTCCTTGGAAGAGAAAGCAAAGAGAGTGATAAAAACCAGACTGGAAGATTTAGCAAGAGAAGCAAATGTTTCAAAGGCAACAGTCTCTTTGGCGCTTAACGGCAATCCGAAGGTTGCCGCCAAGACTGTAGAACTCATTACCAAGCTGGCTGCAGAACACAACTACACTCCGAATTCGTTTGCCAGAAGACTCTCAAAAAGAACAAGTGAAACGGTGTCCCTGTTTATGATGGGGAAAGCTACAGAATACTCTGGATGGTTGATCCCTTCCAGCTGGCTCTTCTACAATCCTATATTCAAGGGAGTAAGTCTAACTCTGTCTGAAAAGCATTATCAGTTCTCTTTTGAATTCATTGATCTGGACGGTAAGAAGAGAGAAAACAACATTATTAGCCATGCTCAGAGCAGTAGCGCTGACGGACTGCTGATACTAATAATTGATGAATCAGACTACTCTTTTCTCGAAAGTCTCGACGCCTTCTTGCCAATAATTACGATCAACAAGAAACTGAGTGATACACTTAGTTCCTTCGAAATAGACAACTACAAGGGAACATTTGATGTTGTGAATTATCTGGCCACACTCGGTCACAGAAAAATTGCCCATATTGGCGGACCCTTTCACGCATATAATGCGGTAGATAGATTCAATGGTTATGTTGCTTCTCTGAAAGAAATCGGAGTTACGTTCCGAGAAGATTACGTTGTCGAGGGTGACTGGAATATTGAATCAGGTAAGGACGGAATGAAAACTCTTCTCAACCTTTCTGAACCACCAACAGCTGTTTTTTGTGCAAACGACCACATGGCAATCGGCGCTATGGAGGCAGTTGAAGAAGCTGGGCTTACTATTCCGAGAGACATCTCTTTGATTGGATATGACGACACAGAAATGTCAAGGGTAGTGAGGCCAAGGCTATCCTCAGTAAGTCAGCCTCTAGAAAAGCTTGGTCGTATGGCCACGAATGAAGTACTAAGGAGAATCACTGCAAAGAGCGCTCCTGAGTCGAAAAAGCATGTTGTTCTACCGCCCTTGCTAGTGAAAAGAGATTCCTGTTGCGAGCCATCCAGATAGAGAGAATTACTGAAAGGAGGCGATAATCTGCAGTCTTGATCGAGTTGCTAACACTAAAATCCAAGGAGGGGAAAATTGTGAGGAAAGTATTGATTGTATTGTTGATTCTAAGTGTGATTTTTGCAGGTACGGTAATTGGCGCGGACAAACTTGACAAGATTCTACAAGATGGGAAAATTGTTGTTGGCATAGCACTTGGTGGACCCCCAATAGGCTTCAGGAATGAGAAAAATGAGCCTATGGGCTATGATGTCGATGTTGCCACTCTAATTGCAGAAGCTTTAGGTGTGGAACTAGAAATAGTTGAAGTAACAGGTGCCACAAGAATACCTATGCTGATGTCTGACAAAATTGACCTTGTAATTGCCAACATGACAGCAAATCTCGAGAGGGCAAAGTCGGTAGATTTCTCAATGCCTTATCTTAGAACCGGCATAAAAATCCTTGTTAGAACCGGTAGCGATATCGAGAGCATAGAGGATTTCAATGGGAGAAAGGTCGCAATTGGCAGAGGAACGACAGGTGAAGCGCTTGTAAAAAAGATGGCCCCAGACACCGAATTTGTCTACATTGAAGAGTTTACTAACGCGATTCTTCTGCTAAGGCAGAACAAAGTTGAAGCAGCAATCGAAGATGGAACATTAGTGGACTACATGGCTGGTCAGTATGATGAATTCACCGCGTTGCCTAAACTGTACACTTCTGATCCTATAGGTATTGGTGTACAGAAAGGAAATCCTGATCTCTTGAGATGGATAGATATGTTTGTTTCGCAGTTTATTAGCACCGGTCAGCAGGCAGAACTATACAAGAAGTGGTGGGGTGTTCTGCCGACTGCAGAACTCGCTTACATCTGGTAGATCTCGCATTTGTTATTGGCGACTCAACTCCCTCAAGGATTTGCGGGAGTTGAGTCCCAGATTAATGTAAGAGAGCAGATTTGATTTGTATTGGAGGGCTACTGTTGACCTTACATTTCAGAGTTATTTTCAACAATCTTGACTTCTTGCTCGAAGGGCTCAAGATGACGTTCTATATTTCGGTTTTCTCTTTAATAATAGGTTTCTTTATTGGCCTTGTAGTAGCTTTCATGAGGATCTCAAAGAATAAACTCTTTTCAAGCATAGCGATAGCATATGTCGAATTCTTCAGAAACACTCCATTTCTTGTTCAGTTGTTCTTTTTCTACTTCGGACTGCCTGAGTTGGGAATTTCAACAGAGCCGGTGACAACGGCTATTATTGCTTTAGGAATCAACAACGCGGCTTATAACAGTGAAATTATCAGAGCGGGTATTATCTCAATAAATAAGGGATTAGTTGAAGGAGCTGAATCACTAGGATTCACGAAGTTTCAAATTGTACGTCTGATAATCATTCCTAATGCATTAAGAGTGACGTTCAAACCGCTTGGAAGCAATTTCATTAACTTGATACTTACAACTTCCGTTGCTGTGTCAATTACAGCTAACGAACTGATGAGTAATGCGATGACTCTGTCTTCAAATACCTTCAGACCATTTGAAATATACTTGACGATACTAGTTCTGTATTGTGTATTGACGTTCTCTCTCTCCGGACTCATTCATTTTGTAGACAGAAAATTCATAAGCAAGGGAATCTCCTAAGACACAAATCGGAGGGTTGAATTGTGGAACAATATATATTTCCAAAACTAACTAGTTATGACGCTTTGCTTCTTTTGAAGGGGATGGGAATGACAATTACGGTCACCCTTCTAGCAATCGCAATAGGTCTTGCTATCGGGTTTTTCATTGGATTACTGAGAAGCCTGAAGATACCCGTTCTGAGTAAACTGCTGTTAGTGTACATAGAACCGATAAGGAATTCGCCACTGGTTGCGCAACTCTTCTTTGCCTACTATGGCATAGCGATGGTAACCGATTTCAACCCATCAGCTTTTCAGGCTGCTGTCTGGACTCTTGGAATAAATACGAGCGCATTTGCCGCGGTGATTGTCGATGCATCCATCAGGTCTGTTGAAAAAGGGCAGTGGGAAGCAGCCTACTCGCTGGGGATGAATTACTGGAAGACATTCAGACTTGTAATTGTTCCTCAAGCCATTAGAGTATTCATTCCTTCCTTTGTAGGGCTTTGCGTCAATCAGTTACAGGTTTCCTCTCTTGTCTCTCTTATTGGTTTCGTTGATCTTACAAGAGTTGGATATATGCTCACACTCCGAACGTACAGACCGTTTCTCATATGGTCGATTGTCGCAGTCCTGTATTTTGCTTTGTCTTTTCCAATATCCAAATTTGCCAGATACGCCGAATCCCGGGTTAAGTCCTACGGAAAGATAGGTTGAGGAGGCATCACATGATTCAAGTTCGTAATGTCAGCAAATCATTCGGTAGTACAAATGTACTGAATGAACTAAGCATTGATTTTGATAAAGGAGTCACCGTAATAATGGGCCAAAGCGGTGCAGGCAAGAGCACACTTTTACGTTGCATAAATGGTCTTGAGAAGATAGATGGCGGTGATATCGTTGTTGATGGACTATCCATAAACGAAAAGAAGAATGTTAGGGAGATAAGAGAGAAGTGTTCAATGGTTTTTCAGCAGTTCAATCTATTCCCTCACCTTAACGTCCTCGAAAATGTTACGCTGAGCCCCATCCACGTTCTGGGAATTGAGAAAAAGAAAGCGCAAGAGAAAGCAATGAGATTTCTTGAAATGGTAGGACTCAGTGAGAAGATAAAGAGTTACCCTTCACAACTTTCAGGTGGTCAGCAGCAAAGGGTCGCTATAGCGAGGGCTTTGATCATGGAACCAAGCGCCCTTCTTCTTGATGAAATAACTTCTGCCTTGGACCCGGAGATGACATCCGAAGTCCTGGAGGTTATTGAGCGAATCGCGCGAGAAGGTACGACCATGCTTGTTGTGACTCATGAAGTGTCTTTTGCAAGAAGAGTCGCTGACAGGATGGTATTTCTTGAGAACGGGAAAGTCTTGGCTGATCAGAATACTGAGGATTTTTTCAGTTCAAACAACGAAAGAATAATGAGATTTCTCCAGAAAATCGAATTCAATTGAAGACTAGTTCTTTTCTAGACAGGAGGTCACAGTAGAAAATGAAAGCGCTTGTTGTGCATGGAGGATGTGATGAGGGGTTCTTACCTGATGAGGAAAAGAGAGCACGTCTTTCCGGGGTAAGAGATGCTTTTCAGAAGGGTCTGCTGATTCTCAAGGATATGGACTCTGCTCTTGATGCTGTTGAGCACGTGATAAAAGACTTGGAGAACAATCCTCACTTTGATGCAGGAGTTATTGGCTCTTTCAACAACATGATTGGGGAGATTGAAATGGATGCTGCAATCATGGATAGCAATGAGTCGGCAGGCGGAGTGATAAGAATCAGAAATATTGCTCATCCTATTAGTGTAGCAAGAAAAGTTATGGAGGAAATGCCACATCTTCTTCTATGTGGTAAAGGTGCAGAGATATTTGCGCGCATTTCAGGTTTTCGTGAAATTAGCCCGGAAGAACAGCACGGAAATGTTGACCAAAGAGAAATCAATAAACTTCCAGAAGAATTCAGGAATTTCATTTTGGAGTACACAGAAAGGCTCAAAGAACACAAGCTGTTTTCCACTGTAGGGGCCGTTGCTATAGATTCAAAAGGATACATCGTTGCAGGCACTTCAACGGGAGGAATTGCAAAAGCATTTCCTGGAAGAGTGGGTGATTCTGCGATTATTGGTGCAGGGACTTTTGCAACCTTTTATGGAGGTTCCTCAGCAACAGGAATTGGTGAAGGGATTATCAGAGTAGGCGTAACCAGAAAAGTAGTAGACATGGTAGAGAATGGTACACCCATTCAAGAAGCGTGTTCAAAAGTCGTAGATATATGTTCAAGACGGGGATTCCCGTGTGGGGTAATCGCTCTCGACAGAGATGGTAACGCAGGAATATCTCATAACGGTCATTTCATGCCAACACTTAGCATCAAACTCGATTGATTAACAAAAACCGAATGGGGGTAGATTAGTGAAGAAAATAAGAATAGTGGAAATTGAGCTACCAGAGGATAAGACCATCGACAATTATGTTGAAATCACTTCGCTTCAGTATCAGGATAGGCTAAATCTTGTGAGAAATGCCATGGAAGAGAGGAAGCTAGATTTTCTAGTAATTTATGGTGACAGAGAGCATTTTGCAAATCTTCACTATTTAACTGGCTACGACCCGCGTTTCGAAGAGTCTATTCTCGTAGTTCCCAAAAGAGGAACCCCTTATTTGCTTGTTGGAAACGAAGGTCTTGGATATAAAGACATTGCTAAACTTCCTGTTGAAATAGTGCTCTTTCAGACATTCAGTTTAATGGGACAGCCAAGAGACAAGAGCGACTCTCTGGAATCAGTCTTAAAAGACACTGGAATTGAAAAGGGTTCGAAGATAGGTCTTGTTGGAACGAAATACTTTGAAGAGAAGGAATTTCATTCCCCGTCATATAAGATAGATGTTCCAAGTTTCATAACCGATGTAGTTAGATCTTTAGCAGGATACGAGAATGCTGTTAATCAGACGGATATATTTATGCACCCGGAAAGGGGGTTGAGGACTTTTCTGAGTGCAGAAGATATAGCCGCATTCGAGAGTGCATCCTGTATCGTTTACTCAGGGGTCCGTAGACTTTTGCTTGGTCTGAGAGAAGGGATCTCAGAATACGAGGCAGCCGGGCTTCTTGCTTACGCAGGGTTTCCGCCATTATCATGCCATATAACAGTTGGCTTCGGGAAGAACGCTCTTCTAGGATTGAGTTCACCCTCACCCTTTAGAAAACTAGACTTGGGTGAATATATAAACTTCGGATTCGGAGTTTGGGGAGCAAATATTGCAAGAGCCGGTCTCGCTGCGGAAGATGAGAAACACTTTCCATATTCTGCATCGAACATTCTCCAAGAACTTTACTTTCCATATTTTAAGATGATGACAAAATGGTATGAATCTCTGAAAATTGGAACTGATGGAAACTCAGTCTATAATACCGTAAAGGAGTTCGTGGAAAATCCTGACAATGGAGTAAGTCTAAACCCCGGTCATCTAATTCACAACGATGAGTGGCTAAATTCCCCATTCTACGATGGATCTCGGGATATATTGCACTCGGGGATGGCAATTCAATGTGACATCATCTCTGCACCTGGATCACCGCTTTTTGGAGTGCATGTAGAAGATGGTCTTGTGTTGGCAGACGAGTCACTGAGAAACGAGTTAAGAAAGAAATTTCCGAATACGAGCGCTCGTTTTGAGTCAAGAAGAGACTTCATGAAACAAAAGCTTGGGATTGAGATATCAGACGAAGTGCTTCCAATGAGCAATATCCAAGCGTGTCTAGCTCCCTTCATGATGTCCCCGGGAAAAGTGCTCGCCTGGATGTAGATTGCATTGAGAATAGGGTCAGACTCCATTTCTGGGAACCATCCGTAGGGGATCTTCGCAGACCTTCATTCCTTTATCCAAAGTTCCTTCAGGGATCTGATCTTCGTTCTAAATAACGGCCAGCGATTATCAACTCTCGTTCTCTCGAAGCGAAGCTCTCGACAATGCTCTTTCTCAACCACTCTCATTGAAAGAACAAGATTCTGAATCAAGTTCAGACGGATTGTTGTGTTCTTCAGTCTCTTTCGGGCGAACGGCCGTTCGCCCCTACAAAAGAATTGCTATTTTCTTCGTGACAGACTCGCTTTTTTGAAGGGAGAGCCGAGGTTGGTGGCTCGCAGTTGGCGGTTGGTCAAGAGCAAAGGGTCAGTTCCAAGATGCTAGTTGTTAGTTGTAAGTGAAGAATAAGAGGCTCAGAAGAGCTCAGCGAGTCTTAGGCCCGACGAAGTCGGAACTGGCCTTTGCGAAGCAAAGACTGGCCTGCGTCAGCAGACTGGCTACTTTT
>LGGY01000171.1 GCA_001509335.1 Fidelibacterota bacterium 46_43 | reverse complement strand
CCCGTCAGCTCGGCAAAGTCTTCCACAAGGGAATATAGCTGTTCGGCACCGGATGTGTTGGTCTGAAAGAAGCTGTTGGCGGATATTTCATATTGTATGACACCGATGCGGTCATGAATAATTCCAGGTCCGTGAAGGCGCCATTCCTTTTGACCAAAGGCGGTCATTCCCAGGGAATCACTGATGTTATTGACCACTGTTGTAACAGAAGGAAAACGCCGGAGTATATGTTCAACCACGGGAGTCAGCCGTTCGGGTGCATCATCCCGGGTTACGAAATTGACCATGATGTCCCCGGTATGGTAACCTTTGCGGATCACCACATTGCGCAGATACCCTTCATGAGTCCTGGCATTGTAAAGTGAAAGGCCTTCCTTTTTTACTTCTTTGCGGATTTCCTGAAAAAGGGTGTTGCGTTCATCATCCTGTAAAAGGCAGGATTCAATATCCAGTATTTTGTCAAAACGCCGGGGAGCATGGAGTCCCAATGCAAAATCCCGGGGAGTTCCCGGATCGTTCTCCTTCATAAACCACCGTTCCGTGCCGGCTGAAAATTCCATTTTATTCCTGTATCCCCACAAAACCGGTGCGCCTTTGACCGGCAATATGGTTGCATCCAATCCTCCCAGACGGGTGAACACATCACGAATTTGCTGCTCTTTGATCTGGCATTGGGTTGCATAGTCCAGATTCTGGAAAGAACACCCGCCGCAATCGGAAAAATAAGGACAGGGAGGCGGGATAAAATGTGGACTCTCTTTCACGATTTCTTCAATGATAGCTTCAGCATACTGGGGTTTCCGTTTGATGATTTTTACCCGGAGTAATTGACCCGGAAGGGCATCACGGACAAATATCACATAATCACTTAATCGGGCAATGCCTTTACCGCCAAAAGCAATGCTCTCGATCGTCACTTCATGGATGGAATTTTTTTTCACGGGATGAGGGGTGTTCATGGGTAACATGGGTATTGTCTTGAAATGTTTAAAAATTCATATTATTTGATAAAATATTATAAGCATATATAAATAAAAATATAATCTTGACACTTTTGTTTTCAGGGCTTACATTACCCCCGGGGTGGGGGGCGAGGACATGCGGATTTTCACATATGTTCATAAGGATATAATAGCCATTTCCATACGATGTTTTAATGATTTAGCAAGGATTTAGCAGGTGCTTTTTTCACCTGTTTGCCCGGTGACAATTTTCACACCGGATGAGGTCCCGATCCGGGTGGCTCCGGCCTGTATCATGGTCAGGGCTGTCTGGATATCCCGAATGCCGCCGGAAGCTTTCACTTCCATCCGGGATCCGACGGTTTTCTTCATCAGTTTGATATCTTCAACCGTTGCGCCACCACTTGAAAAACCTGTCGATGTTTTAACAAAATCCGCCCCGGCCTTTTCACTGAGTTTACAGGCCAGAATTTTTTCTTCATCCCGTAAAAGACAGGTTTCAAGAATCACCTTGACCTGGAT
Organism: Fidelibacterota bacterium 46_43; assembly: GCA_001509335.1. Classification (GTDB taxonomy): domain Bacteria; phylum Fidelibacterota; class Fidelibacteria; order Fidelibacterales; family Fidelibacteraceae; genus Fidelibacter. The sequence continues at coordinate 6,291 of LGGY01000171.1, read as the reverse complement.
ACGGTTGTTCCGGGTGGCCTTTTTGACAGCTTTAATAACATCCCGAATATCCGTTTCCACATCGACGGTCTTCCCGGATTTCAGGGCACTGATGTTCATTACCATATCCACTTCATCGGCACCGTCTTCAATGGCCTGGAGTGTTTCGGCAACTTTTACCATCGTGGTATTGGCTCCAAGGGGAAAACCAATTACCGTGCAGACCCTGACGTCTGTATTTTTTAATTGGCCTTTACATAAAGAGACCCAGTAAGGATTAATGCATACTGTGGCGAAGTGATATTCCTTTGCTTCCTGACACAGCCGGATAATCTGTTCCTGTGTTGCATCCGGTTTCAGCAGGGTATGATCAATATACCGGGCAATATTCTCTTGTATTTTCATGCTGTTACCTTTCTTGAATGTTGATTTTTGATTCAGGCAGGATATGTCCTGCTGCTACTCATAATCCACAACTCCAACTCAGGGCAGGGTATATCCTGCCACTATGACTCTCTACTCATCACTTTCAGCTCCCTTTTGATTTCCCCAATCATCGCTTCGCCCAGGGATTCGGCTTCCTCGAGAGTCGGGGCTTCCGAATAGACCCTTAAAAGCGGTTCGGTATTGGATTTCCGAAGGTGCACCCACTTGTCCTGATCAATAATTTTCAGCCCGTCCGTCGTATCCGTTTCTTTTTGTGCATACCGTTTTTTTATCGTTTCAATAATGGCATCGGGGTCAGACTGGCCGATATCCACCTTTTTCTTGCTCATCCGGTACTGAGGCAGTGAGGCAAAAATATCGCTGAGGGGTTTGTTTTCATCCGTGAGTAGTTGGAGGATTAACGCTGCTCCCACCAGGCTATCTCTTCCAAGATGTGAGTCGGGCAGAATCACCCCTCCGTTTCCTTCACCACCGATCACTGCATTTTCTGCCTTCATGGTTGCTGAGACGTTGATCTCGCCAATGGCCGTGCGGATGATGCTTCCTCCAAAATGCCGTGTCACTTTATCTACCGCAAGGGTTGTGGAAAGATTGGTGACAACCAGGGGATTTTTTTTGCTTGTTTTGGAAAGGACTGTTTTTACAGCCATGACCAGGGTATACTCCTCAGATAGATAGCGTCCGCCTTCATCGACAATGGCCAGACGGTCTGCGTCAGGATCTACAGCCATTCCAAGGTGGGCTTTGTGTTTGACGACAGCATCCATCAAATCTTTCAGGTTTTCTGGAAGAGGTTCTGGTGTGTGGGGGAAATTCCCGTCAGGCGTGCAATGGACTTCGACCACTTCACACCCCAATGTTTTCAAAAGAGCCGGGAGCGCCAGTGAACCGCCTCCGTTGACTGCATCCACTACCACCCGGAATTGCTTTTTTCGGATTTTATCCACTTGGATATAGGGAATTTTAAGGATGTTGTCTATGTGATATGCCAGGGCTGTCCCATCGTCTCTGTAGGATCCGAACTCACCGCTTTTTTTATAGGGTGTATGGGTGAGATCTTTCAGGGACATGATTTTCTGCACCTGATCGGCATTCATAAAGAGTCCCGTATGATCAATATATTTAATCCCGTTCCAGGGAAAAGGGTTGTGGCTGGCCGTAATGGCAACTCCGGCATCGGCATTTTTTTTCTCTGTCAGCAACTGGACGGTGGGGGTGGGTACGATACCGATATGGATGACATCTATACCCATCCATTGGAGAGTAGCGGTGAAAATCCGGACAATGGCTTCTCCCGAGGGTCGGGAATCCCGGCCGATAATAACGGTCCCCTTTGACTGGAGATAGGTTCCCAAAGCAGAGGCATACTGAACAATATGTACCGGTTGCAGGCTGTCTCCGATGATTCCACGGACACCGGAAATAGATTCAATGAGCATGGTTTATCCTCTCTGAAATGGAGAAGTCCGGAATCTTCCGGACTTCTCAGGCTTACTTACTGATTCGAAGCCGTCTCAAGCGTCTCTCCGCTTTTGCCCGGCGGATCCGTTTGTCCTGACTGGGTTTTACATAATAAGAGATCTTGTTGATATCTCTCATGATCCCGGCCTTTTCAAACTTCTTCTTGAAACGCTTCAGTGCTTTTTCCAGTGGTTCGTCTCTGTGTACAGTTACCTGAACCATTGTGAAAAGTCACCACCTTTCTGTTATGTTACCATTAGCCTAAATATGACCTTAATTTCCGGCTTCGGGACTTATGTCGCAGTCGCCGGATGGCCTTTTCCTTAATTTGTCGCACCCGTTCACGGGTCAGGTTGAATTCTTCACCGATTTCATTGAGGGTTAGGGCATATTCCCGGTCAATGCCGAAATACATCTTAATCACATCCCGTTCCCGGTCTTTCAATGTATCCAGAGCTGCACGAATTTCAGATTCCAGACTTTCATCCATCAACAGATGATCCGGCGTTTGCTGCCCGCTGTCTTCAATGATGTCAATCAGTGAATTCTTCTCTCCATCCCGAAAAGGGGCATCCAGTGAGTGATGGCGCCGGGAAATCCGGACCGCATCGGAAATTTCGTAGGTTTTGAGTCCTAATTTGTCCGCAATCTCATCCGGATTGGGTGTCCGTTCACCCGTTCCTTCCAGCTCTTCTGCCGCCCGGGTGATCTTGGTGATTGTGCCTACCCGGTTCAGAGGAAGGCGCACAATCCGGCTGTGTTCCGCCAGGGCCTGCAAAATGCTTTGCCGAATCCACCAAACGGCATAGGAAATGAATTTGAATCCCCGGGTCTCATCAAAACGTTCCGCCGCCTTGATTAAACCCAGATTTCCTTCGTTAATCAGGTCCGTCAGGGGTAAACCCTGTCCCTGATAATCCTTTGCCACACTCACGACAAATCGCAGGTTGGCCTCGCATAATTGCTTCAATGCCCGGCGGTCTCCCTGCTTCACCCGCTTTGCCAGTTCAATCTCTTCTGCCGGCTTTAACGGCTCAAAATGTCCGATCTCATCTAAATACCGGCTCAATGCCCTGTTGGCATCGTTCGTTGAACGCTGTTTCTTGCGTCTCCGGGCCTTCGGTTTTGTCTCAGTTGTCTCTTTTTTTTGCATAATTCCCCAATTTTAACACAACAAAGAAATGTATTATTTCTGTCCCATAAATTCAATGAATATTTGGGGAATTCGTTACAATTTTATGTCTCAATGTCAATATTCCCTTGAATTTCTCCCTCTTTTTCTCCAATATCCCACTGAATAAAAAACCAGGATGGATAATGGCCATATCATATAAAACAATTATTGGGGCAGGACTGGGATGGGTGCTATTAGGTCCTATCGGTGCGATCTTGGGAGGGATTTTAGGATCCCGGATGGATGAAAAGGAACAAGGAGGTTCTTACCGGCTTTCTGGAGGACATCCTTACGGTCGGCCTTCTGCACAGACACAGATGGGTGATTTTTATGTGAGTCTGATGATCGTTTTTGCTTATATCGTGAAAGCTGATTCCAAAATCCATAAAGGGGAAGTGGAATATGTCAAAAAATATCTGATGCAGAATATCTCGGACCCGAATTTTGTCCAGGAACTGATGTATCTGTTTAAGCAGACGCTGGAACGGGATATCGATATTTCCGCTGTGATCCGGCAAATCTCCATGTACCTGGATCTGTCCTCCCGTATCCAGTTTCTTCACCTTCTTTTCGGACTGGCCCAGGCTGACGGACAGATTGACCGGACTGAACGGGAAGCCATTGAGAAAGTTGCCATGAACCTGGGTTTTTCTGTTCAGGACTATGAGTCTATTCTCAATGTCTATCAACCGAAAACGGATGATGCACTCTATAAAATCCTGGAAGTCAGTCCCAAGGCCACCGATGAGGAAATCAAGGCTTCCTATAAACGCCTTGCCCGTCTCTATCATCCGGATAAGGTGGCACATCTGGGGCCGGATTTGGTCAAAACTGCCGAGGAAAAATTTAAAATGATTAACGATGCCTATCAGCAGATTCGAACCATTCGGCAGTTTTAAATGATAACCACAGACAAACAGGGGATACCGAAGGTTTACGCAAGCGGCCTCCTGGTCTATGATCATGTGTTGTTTCTGGATTCTTACCCTGCCCTGAATGAAAAACGTGTCACCTCAGATTTTTACCGCTTTTTTGGCGGACCTGCATCCAATGCCCTTGCCTTTCTGTCCCGCTCCGGCGTGGAAACGGCTCTGCTTGCGGCGGTCGGGGATGACGGGACCGGCCGGACAGTGGTTGATGAAATCGGAAAACAAGGTGTCAGAACGGATTTTATTCAGACCCAAATGAAGTCGGCCAGTCCTGTCGCCTATATTCTCATCGAAAAATCAAACCATGGAAAACGAACGGCAATCCTGTCCCACGATGAACAATGCTGTCCCGTATACCATGCCGACTTTGTCGGCTCCATGACGGCCGGAGATGTTCTGCTTTTGGAAGGCCGGTATGAAGAAACCGAATACCAAATTTGCCGTGAAGCCCATGAAAAGGGGGTTATCACTGTTCTTGATCCCGGAACCCGGGTGTTGAATCTGGAAAAATGGTCCACCTGTATCGATTACTGGCTGGCGCCGAAAGAGGGCGTCATCCAAACCCTTGGCACCATCGACCTTTTTACAGCCTGTCATTTTTTAACCAAACCTCCGGTGAAGATGGCGGCCATCACGCTGGGTGCCGGTGGAGTGGTTTATGGTAACCGGGAAGGTACCGCCTTTCAGCCTGCCTTTCATGTGGATGCAGTGGACAGTAACGGCAGTGGGGATATTTTTCATGCAGGATTTATCTGGGGACTCCTTCAGGGATGGGATATCCCGGCTTGTGTGGAATTCGGAGCGGCAGCCGGTGCATTAGCAGCTGCGTACGTCGGGACTCATTCACCGGAACTTACAGCCCAGGCTGTTAAAAACCATTTTACGTTTCACCATCTCCCGGAATAATGCAGCTTTATGTTTCTTTTGCGATAAGAAGATTAAATTTTTTAAAAAATCCTGCGACGTTTTGAAAGTCACCGTATCAAACAGATAAAAGAATAAGGATTGAGCCTATGTCTGTAAGCTATGATGATGAAAAACTCTGTCATTCATTTGAACCTATTCATGTGGAAGATGTGGAGGACTGGACCCATGAATCTCTCCATTTGCTGTTGGACAGAAAAGGTCCCGGACATGAATTTTTAGGGTGGATGGACCTGCCTTTGCAAACCCCCGAAGATCTTGAACCGCTGTCCCGCGTGGCTGAGGAAATTAAATCAGGTGGTGATCTCCTGGTCTGTGTGGGCATCGGCGGATCTTATCTGGGAGCCAAAGCCGTTATCACTTCCCTCTTCCCTGAAAATGACAGGATCCGTTTTGCCGGTCACCATTTGAGTCCTTTGGAATTAAACCGGCTCCTGGAGGAACTTGAAAATAAAGATTTTTATGTTAATGTGATTTCCAAATCCGGAACAACCACCGAACCGGGTGTGGCTTTTCGTTTTCTGAAGCAATTGGCTGAAAAGAAATATGGGAAAGAAGCTTCCAAACGGATCATTGCCACGACGGATGCTTCAAAAGGAGCCCTCCGTACCCTGAGTGAGCAGGAAGGATACCGGACCTTTACCATTCCGGATGATGTGGGCGGACGTTTTTCCGTCCTGACACCTGTTGGACTCTTACCGGTGCTTGCCGCCGGGGGGGATTTGAAAAAAATACTAAAGGGAGCCAAAGCCGGATATCAACAGGGATCTCTTGATGACAGGCAAAATCCGGCCTTTCGCTATGCCCGGAACCGGAAGATCCTTTGGAAAAACGGAAAAGCCATCGAAATCCTTGCCACCTTTGAACCGCAGATGCACTATCTGGCCGAATGGTGGAAACAGCTTTTTGGTGAAAGCGAGGGGAAAGAAGGAAAAGGACTCTATCCGTCCTCTGCCGATTTCACGACAGATCTTCACAGCCTGGGACAATGGATTCAGGAAGGAACCCGGAATATTTTTGAGACATTCCTCGTAATTGACCACTATGAAAAAGATCTTGTCGTGGAAAAAAGCAGACAGAATCTGGACGGACTGGATTATCTGACCGGTAAAAAACTGAGTTGGATTAACCGGAAAGCTTATGAAGGAACCCGCCAGGCCCACGAAGACGGAGGGGTGCCGGTTTCTGCCTTTTACCTGGATCGCCTGGACGAAGAAAACCTCTTTGAATTACTGGTTATTTTCGAATTTGCCATTTCTATCTATGGATATACCCTGGGTGTGAACCCCTTCAACCAGCCCGGTGTGGAAGCGTATAAAAAGAACATGTTTAGATTGCTGGGGAAATAATTGTTAAGTCGACAGTCGACAGTCGACA
>LGGY01000024.1 GCA_001509335.1 Fidelibacterota bacterium 46_43 | reverse complement strand
TATTCCTGGACACTGACGATAAGATATACCCCATCGGGTGTTTCCTTATCAACATAGACTTTGATATCACTGAAGAGTCTGAGTCGCCATAATTTGTTAATGCCCTCCTGAATCTGGGGGCCAGTCAGGACGGCACCTTCAACAAAACCGGAATTCACTTTAATAATCGATTCCGAGGCGGTTTGATTTCCCACAACCGTTACATCCAGGATTTTGATGGATTCCTGCTGAGCAAAAGTTAATGAGGGTAAAGCAAGGATCACGAGGAGAAGAAGGGTGATTGTTCGTTTCACATGCACCTATGGGTTCAATTGTTCACTGACTTTGCCAAAGCGTCGTTCCCGGTTCAGATAGCTGTTAATCGCTTCCAGATAGTCTTTTTTCCGGAAATCGGGCCAGAATTTTGGCGTCACATAGAGTTCAGAATACGCAATCTGCCAGAGAAGAAAGTTACTGATCCGCAATTCGCCACTGGTCCGGATCAGCAGGTCGGGATCGGGCATATCTGAAGTATAGAGCCTGGATGAAATCAGAGCTTCGTTCACATCATCCGGTGAGAGACTGCCTTCAGCGACATCCCTGCAGATGGATTTCACTGCTTCCGTTATTTCAATCCGGCTTCCATAACTCAGGGCAAGTGTCAATGTTAACCCCGTATTCTCTTTTGTCTGTTCGATTCCCTGAAGCATCTTGTTCCGGGTTTCTTCAGGCAGATCGTCGATACATCCAATGACATTAAAACGAACATTGTTCCGCTCTAATTCGGATATTTCTTCATGAAATGTCTTTACAAGGAGTGACATAAGGGCAGACACTTCCGTTTTCGGCCGGTTCCAGTTCTCTTTGGAAAAGGTATACAGGGTAAGGTACGCAATCCCCATTTCACCGGAGGCTTCTACCACATCCCGGACGGAATGAATACCTTCCATGTGGCCCACGATCCGGGGGAGGTCTCTCTGTTTGGCCCAGCGCCCGTTTCCATCCATAATCACTGCTACGTGGCGTGGCAGCCGGGGATGCTTTTTCATGCCAGCGATGTTAAAATCAGTCAAGAACCTGACCTCATGTTTTTAGCAGAGGAAATTACTTCTCCGCCTGACGAAAGTCAAGCCGGAATACCTGTGCCGGCATGTCCGGCCCTGTCCACTATTTTTTATTTCTGGAAGGTCTTTTGTACATCAGATAAAAAGAGTCGTCATCGAGGGCAAATCCGGTGATATATCGCCAGCCTTCGTAGCTGAGCTCTTCCACTTCTTCTTTCATATCGTCAATATACACATGATCCACCCGGTCCGAATCCATATCAATGGTCAGGGTGTCGAAATCAGGGCCATCCGAATAAACCCTGAAAATCTTATGATCCCATTGAACGGGGGATTTCCGGTTTTTCTGATTTTTCTTTATATGATGATCCGTCATATTAATCCATTCCAAGAATCCGCCGACCTTCCGGGGAAATCATCTCGGGCGTCCATTGGGGGTCCCACACAATTTCAACATTCGCCCGGGAGACTTCCGGGAGGGCTTCCAGTTTGTTTTTCACATCAGCCGCTATTTTCCGGCTCATAGGGCATCCATGGGCAGTGAGGGTCATCACCACATTTACCACATCGCCATCTATGTCAACATTATAAATCAAGCCCAGATCCAGAATACTCACAGGTATTTCAGGATCATAGCATGTTTTCAATACATCATGGACTTTTTCAAGTGTCAGCTGGCTCATTCGAACACTCCCTCATTATTTTGATAACATTTTGGTCAGGGACGTTGCAATTTCAGAAAAGTTTTTTGCCGGTTCGGAATCCGGTGCCGATTCCACTATAGGGCAACCTGTATCCGAGGCATTCATCACATCTTCTGTGAGGGGTATCCGCCCCAATAAGGGCACATTCAGACGGCGGCTTTCCCGGTCCCCCCCGCCTTTGCTGAAAATATAACTTTCCTTACCGCAATGGGGACATACAAAATAGCTCATGTTTTCTACAATTCCCAGGACGGGTGTATTGACTTTTTCAAACATGTTGGCTCCCCGTTTTACATCGGCCAGGGCCAGATCCTGTGGGGTGGTTACAATCACGGCACCATCCAGTTTCAACTGCTGTACCAGGGAAAGCTGTACATCACCGGTTCCCGGTGGCAGATCCAGAATCAGAAAATCCATGGGTTTCCACACCACGTCATTCAGAAGCTGGGTCACCAGCTTCATCACCAGCGGTCCGCGCCAGATCACCGGGGAATCCTGTTCAAGAAAAAAACCAAATGACATGATCTGAATGCCATATTTTTCGGCGGGATAGATTGTGTGTTCATCTTCCACCCGGGGAGGGTTAACCACCCCGAAAAGCGTCGGTACGCTGGGTCCATAGACATCCAGATCCATGAGACCCACTGATTTTCCCTGTTTCGACAAGGCCATGGCCAGATTTGCGGCAATCGTGGACTTTCCAACCCCGCCTTTTCCGCTGGCAACGGCAATCACATGATCGGCATACTCAAACCGTTTTTGATCTTCAAAGGGATTTTTATCTTTTGCGGCACCGGCTGTTTTTTGTCCTTTCACCTGTGCAGGCTTGGTATCAATCAGTACATGAGCCACCTTCTCACCCTTTTCCGTTATGGCTTCAATGATCTCTTCGCGGAGTGTTTCCAGTTTTTGCTCGTCCTTTGAAACAACATTCAGACGGATAATCCACCCTTCAGGCCCTTTTTCAACGTCCCGGACCATTCCAAAATCCACAAGATTGCGGGAAAATCCGGGATAGCTGACTGTTTTCAGTATATCAAAAATCTCTTCTTTATTCACAAATCACTCCTTTTTCAATCTGCCAGAATATACCCAATTCCCGGTAGGAATAAAATGAATCTGAAAGAAAATAAAAAAGGATGCCTGAGCATCCCTTTTTAAAAATATGTACCGGGCTATTACTCGCCTTCGCTGATGGCTTCCACAGGACAGGCGGAAATACAGGCCATACAGTCAGTACACAAATCTTCGTCACAAACGGCTTTATTATCCTCATTCAGACTCAGAGCTTCTACGGGGCAGACTTCAATGCAATCTCCATGCCCTTCACAGACATTTACATCAATAACAACAGCCATTGTAACCTCCTCATTTTATTGCGTTGTTTTTCAGCACAATAAATTCTCAATTTGTACGATTAACTGCAAATCATTTCTAAAATTTTTCTGAAGAATGTGATCAAAAAGGGGAACAGACTGAGTAAATACTCATTGTGAATGATCCATCGTTTGACTATTTTAAAAATCTATGGACATCCTTGGCGAAAACATCCTTCACGACCTTTTAACCCGGGTAGAAAAACCGGGGAGATATGTGGGTGGTGAATTGAATATGATCCGGAAGAATCCCCGTGAAACAGAACTGAGCCTGTGCCTGGCTTATCCCGACACCTATGAAGTGGGGATGCCCTTTCAGGGATTTCAGGAGTTGTATCACCTGGTGAATGCCAATCCCCATTATGCAGCGGAACGAGTGTATGCGCCATGGGCAGACATGGAAATGGGGATGCGTGAAAAAGAGATCCCGCTCTTTTCCCTGGAAAACCAGCGTCCTCTTACAGATTTCGATATCCTGGGTTTTACACTGCAATACGAAATGACCTATACCAACATTTTGAATATGCTGGACTTGGCCGGAATCCCCCTTTTTTTCCGTGACAGGGATGAAAAATTTCCCCTGATAATTGCCGGTGGTTCCTGTGCTTACAATCCGGAACCCCTTGTATCCTTTTTGGACCTCTTTGTCATCGGCGATGCGGAGGATTTGGTTATCCCTCTCATGAATACAATTCTGGAAGGGAAAAAGCGGGGTTGGAGTCGGGAATTTCTTTTGGAAACCGTTGCAGGAAGTAATCCGGCTTTTTATGTCCCCTCTGTGTGGGATAAAAAACCGTATCCGGTCCGGACCCATATCGTTAAAGAACTGCAGCCAGATTATTATCCTGAAAAGCCCCTGATTCCCCTGATTGAAATCGCCCATGATCGTTTTGCCCTGGAAATCCAACGGGGATGTACAGAAGGATGCCGTTTTTGTCAGGCAGGGATGACCTACCGGCCTGTGAGGGAAAGGGCTCCGGAAGATCTGTACCATCAGACTGTACAAACCCTCCGGAATACAGGCTATGAGGAGATGTCCCTTTTAAGCCTTTCCACGTCGGATTATACCGGACTGGAGCCCGCTATCCGCAAAATGCTGCCTGTCATCCGGTCATGCCATGTTTCCGTCAGCTTTCCGTCATTACGTCTGGATTCCGTCAATCCTGAACTTCTGGACGCCGCTCTGAGCGGTAAACGGTCCGGGCTGACCTTTGCACCGGAAGCAGGGACCGAGCGGCTTCGGAGGGTCATCAATAAAAACATCCGGGACAAACAGCTTTTTGATGCCTTCACCCTGGCGCTGGAAAAAGGATGGAAAACCGTCAAATTCTATTTTATGGTCGGCCTGCCGACGGAGACCCTGGAAGATCTGGATGGCATCGTCCGCCTGATCCGGACATTGCATGACATGAGCCGCCCTTACGGTCACATTCACATCAATGTGACCCTGTCCAGTTTTATACCTAAACCGGCAACGCCCCTTCAGTGGGAAGCCCAGGCGGACCCGGCAACGCTTCAGGCACGGATTGACCATGTGAAGCAGAAATTACGGATACCGGGTATCAAAGTGATGACACGGGATCCGGAATACACATTGATTGAAGGCATTCTTGCCAGAGGAGACCGGCAAGTAGGGCATGCCATATACCGGTCCTGGCTAAAAGGATCCCGCTTTGATGCCTGGAGCGAATATTTTGATATGGACCGGTGGATGGAGGCTTTCGAGGAAAGCGGAATTTCTGTTGAAACATACCTAACCCCCTTTGATACCCAAACCCCTCTGCCATGGGAACATATCAGTCCCGGTGTGAGCCGGACATACCTGCTGAAGGAAAAAGAGAAGGCTTATCGTGAAGAATATACGCAGGATTGCCGGGATGGCTGTACAGGATGTGATGTCTGTGATTTTACCGGGATCCGGATGCGGACCGTGGATTCAGGAACTGTCCGGACCTTCACAAAAGCTGAAAATCCTTTACCTATCCGGTCTCTTCCTGAACAATCATCCGAACGGTATATCACACGGCTGGAATTTAGTAAAACCGGATTGATGCGCTACCTGAGCCATCAGGATTTATTCCGCCTGATTCACAGATCACTCAATCTCCTCCGTCTCCCGGTCCGCTTTTCTGAAGGATTTAATCCCCGTCCCCGGATTTCCCTGGGATATCCCATCCCCATGGGATTTGAAGCCTTATCAGAATTCGCCGACATCACCTTCAATACACCGGTCACCGGTCTGATGGAAAAGCTTAATTCTGTTTTTCCGCCGGGATTGCGTATATTAAAGACACAGGATGTTTCCAAAGATACTCCTTCTGTGATGCAAGCAACCTGTTATCTAGACTATGAGGCACTTTTCCCGGAAAAAGTCCACATACAAAAAATCAAACAAACACTGGATGAACTGGCAGGGATGGATCAATGGCTGATGACCCGGCATCATCCGAAAAAAGGAAATAAAACCATCGATTTAAAACCGCTGGTAGACAATTTTACAATAAACGAAACACGTCAGTCGATTTTCGTACGGTTCAGGGTTCAGGAGTCCCGGACCGGCCGTCTGGACGAATTTTTACACATCATCTTTAAAAAAGAAGATCTCCCTCCTTATGAGGGGCGCCGGTTAAAGGCCGGCCTGTGTACAGACGAAACGGCTGACATCAAGGTGTAAACGGAGATTTTGGATGAACAAAGAGATTTATATTAACGACACAGCCACTGAAACCCGGATTGCGATCACAGAAGACGGGAATCTGGTGGAGCTGTACATTGAAACACCCGACGAGAAAAGTTGTGTGGGTAACATTTATAACGGACTGGTGGAAAACGTGATTCCCGGGATGCGGGCGGCTTTTGTGGATATCGGCCAGAAAATCAACGCTTTTCTTCCCTTTTCGGAGGTAGGACATGAGGGACAGCTGTCTACCATTCTGGATGCGGATGAAAAAGAGGAAGGCGAAATCTCCGCTCCGGTAAAATCACCGGAAGAGTTGAAAACAGGAGATCCCATTCTGGTACAGGTCACAAAAGATTCCTGGGGAGAAAAAGGTCCCCGGGTCACAACCAATATCTCACTCCCCGGCCGTTTTCTGGTGCTGGTTCCCTATGCCAATTATATCGGCATATCCAAGAAAATCCAATCTTTTAACCGTCGGAAAGAACTGAAAAAAATTGCCCGTTCCATTAAACCGGAGGGGTTTGGACTGATTGTCCGTACGGTTGCCGAGGACAAGACAGACGAAGAGCTGAAGCGGGACATGGACTATCTGCTAAACAGCTGGCAGGAACTTCAAAAAAACCTAAAACGAAGCACTCCGCCGGCCCTTATTTACCGGGACATGGAAATCACATCCTCAGTTATCCGGGATCTGTTCACCAACGAGGTCAGCCGTGTGTTAGTGGATAACAAGCAGATGTTCCGGAAAATCCAGACCTATGCCCGGCAAGTTGCACCCAACCTGGAAGACCGGATTTTTTTCCATAAAAGCGGCTCCATTTTTGAAATTCACAACATTTCCAAACAGCTTGAGCGGTCCTTAAGCCGGCGCATCTGGATCCGGGGTGGCGGACACATTGTCATTGAACACACGGAAGCCCTGGTCTCCATTGACGTGAACAGCGGAAAATTTATCGGAAAAAAGAACCAGGAAAGCAATAACCTGCGCATTAACCTGGAAGCTGCCACGGAAATTGCCCGTCAGTTACGCCTGCGGGACATCGGGGGACTGATTGTCATTGATTTTATTGATATGGAGGATCGGGGCAACCGGAAAAAACTGGTGGATTCCTTCCGCAGGGAATTACAAAAAGACCGGGCGAAAGTTTCCGTCTCGGATGTTTCCGATTTCGGTTTGGTGGAAATGACCCGCCAGCGGATCCGCACATCTCTCTTTTTCAGCACCTCGGATGAGTGTCCCATGTGTCATGGGATGGGACGGATTCCTTCCAAAGACAGCGTCATATCCAAAATCGACAACTGGATCCGGCGCTTCAGAATTCATTCAAAAGATAAATTTATCCGCATAACCGTTCATCCCACCATCATGGCCCAGCTCTCCCACGGCTCCGCGAAAAAACAATTCCGTCACCTGCAATTGAAAAATCTGCTCTGGATCGATTTTAAAGGGGATGATACCCTGGAATTTGATCAATTCAGGGTGTTTAGCCGGAGACTGAATAAAGACATAACTGATCTTTATTGAATGATGAATGATGAATTGAATTTAATAATTATGGTCCCGTGAAATAGGGCTTCCAATTAAGATTGGGAATTTCACGGGATGAATTGGGTTGGGTGGAATCAAGTTGACAGTCGACAGTCGTTAGTCGACAGCAGATTGTTTCGATTGAATAGATTGATTTGATTGCAAAGGGACTCGGTTTACCGGCATATTTCAGGGGGCTCGTGCCTCGCTACTTGCTCCTTGCGGCTTCGCAGCCTTACACACCCCTAAATCCCCTCTCCAGAGGGGACTTTTTCGGCCTCATCGTCAATGGACGCCCCCAACCAAGCTAAACCTTAACCTTAACCTTTTCTTCCAATCTCCAAGTCCCCTGACGTGAAGCGACACTAGCTTCCAGCTTCTTATAATGATTGATTAGATTGGTTTGATTGGGATCTTTTTTTAAAATGAACTGGGATATAAGAGAGCTGGGATATATAATTTCGCTTAGGTGACGCCCCCCAC
>LGGY01000170.1 GCA_001509335.1 Fidelibacterota bacterium 46_43 | reverse complement strand
TGACTGCCGTCTGAAAAAGTAACGCGTGACAAGTGGTCCAATCATCCAATCAAACCAATCTATTCAATCATATCAATCTCCCTTAAAAATCCCGGCAAACCGGGTCTCTTTTCACAGGTCAGGCAATCAAATCAATCCCCCCAATCAAACCAATCTAATCAATCATTATAAGAAGCTGGAAGTTGGAAGTTGGCGTCGCTTCGCTCCTGGTGTTTCAACCAAATCAATCTATTCAATCTATTCAATCTATTCAATCTATTCAATCAAATCACCAACTGCCGACTGTCGACTGATGACTGTCGACTGCTTTTCAAAGAGCAGGCAATCTCACAAATCAAAAATATATCTGCTCTTTTCCAATAAATCAGCAAGGGTTCACCCCTGCCAATGTCTAAACGTAAAAGCTCTTTCAATCTATATACCTTTATGCTATCTTAAAAGGATGGACACCTTAGAAAAAAAATTGGAACAAGTTCCCCGGAAACCAGGTGTTTATCTTTTTAGAGATGAAAAAAACGAGATTATATATGTCGGGAAGGCCCGCTTATTAAAAAATCGTGTTCTTTCTTATTTCAGGGGGGAACCATCGGATCCCAAGACAAGTGTCATGATATCACACATCAGGGATGTGGAGTGGATTATTACCGACAGTGAAACAGAAGCACTCCTTATGGAAAATAATCTCATCAAGGAGTATACTCCCCGGTATAATGTCCGCCTGAAAGATGATAAATCCTTTCCCTTTATCCGTATTACAAGCGAACCCTTCCCGCGGATTTTTATTACCCGGACGGTGGAAAAAGACGGATCCCGCTATTACGGTCCTTATACGGATGTCCACCATGTAAGGAAATTGCTCCGTATCCTTCACCGAACTTTTCCCTTACGGACCTGCAGGTATAAACTGGATGAGGCAACCATTAAGGCAAAGAAAATTCCCTTGTGTCTGGAATATCATCTGCATAATTGTGAAGGTCCTTGTCAGGGACTTATTTCGGAAAATGATTACAATACAATGGTAGAACAGGTGATTCGTTTTATTGAAGGACATACGGAAGAAACTTTGAATGTGCTGGCTGAACGGATGCAGGAAGCAGCAAAAAGACAGGCTTTTGAAAGGGCTGCACGTTATCGGGATCAAATCCGGGTGATCCGAAAATCTCTTCCCCGTCAAAATGTTGTCCACACAGATTTCGAGGACCGAGATGTAATTGGGATGGCGGTTTCTGAAGAGACAGCTATGGTGGTTCTTTTTCGGGTCAGGGAAGGACGGATTATTGCCCGGGAAACCTTTACTCTTCAGCAAACGGGAAACCGAACGCGAAATGAACTTTTAAAAGAATTTCTCCGCTCATATTATTCTGAAACCCCTTTCATTCCCCGGGAAGTATTCTGTGAGTTGGAGGATGAAAAAGAACTTTTTGAGGATTTTCTCACGGCTCAGGCGGGCAAACGGATTTATGTGATCACACCTGAACGTGGAGAAAAGGCCAGGTTACTAACATTAGCCCGAAAAAATGCCGATATGATGCTGAAAGATCTCATGTTGCACCGGATAAAACGGGATTTGCAACCGGGGAAAATGGTACAGGCCCTTCAGGAAGCCCTGAATTTGGTGGCACCTCCTATGCTGATAGAAGGGTTTGATATCTCAAATATACAGGGAACGCATATCGTGGCATCCTGTGTGGTTTTTGAAAACGGCCGGCCCCGTAAATCCGATTACCGGAAATTTATAATCCGCGACCTGGATCATCCCGATGACTTTGCCGCCATGTCCCAGGTGATTCGCCGTCATTACTCCCGAAAACTGGAAGAAAAGGGGAAACTGCCGGACCTGGTCCTGATAGACGGCGGCAAGGGTCAACTCAATGTAGCAAAGCAGGTTCTTGATGAACTGGGATTGCATCACCTGCCGGTTATTGGACTTGCCAAACGGCTTGAAGATGTTTTTATTCCCGGTTATGCCAATCCCCAAAATATTCCCAAAACATCCCCGGCACTCTACCTGTTACGGCGCATTCGGGATGAAGCCCATCGATTTGCCATCACGTTTCACCGGAAACGCCGGGATGATGCGATGGTTAAAAGTATTCTGGAGGACATCCCGGGCATCGGGCCGAAACGGAAGGCAAAAATTTTTAGTGTGTATCCGTCAGTCTATGAAATGATGAAGGATAATGAAAAGGAAATTGCGAAAAAAACAGGCTTATCCGTAACTTTGGTGTCGGAGATGATAGCATATATACGCCGGTATTCTCCCATGGATGCAGAGAAAAGAGGTAAAGTGTGACTTCAAAAAAACAACCCTACACCAGGGAAGAACTCGAAAGAGTTCAATCCCTTTTAAACCGTGAACCCCGTCCCCTTGAAATAAGCATATATACCCGCCTTTGGCATGAGGAATGCAGCGGGAAATACTCACGTCCCCTTTTGTCCGAACTGCCGTCAGACAGCTCACGGGCCGTAAAAGAACATCCCAAGATGCTGGAATTGGGGGATAATTATCAGATGTTATTCCAGGTAACGCCGGATATGTACGAATCAGAACGTTCTTTTGCCGGGTTAGGGGCCCGGAGTATCGCGACTGCGGTGTTTACTCATGGAGGAGATGATAAACATGCAGAAGGAGCATTGCAACCTTTGGCTCTTTCGGCATATGCCGCAGGTATACCTATTCTGAAAGTGTGGAAATCAGGCATTTCCCGAAAAAATTTAACCCTGAACGTAGCGGCTCTCGCTCTGCTCAGAAATAAAAAATTTCCATCAACAATCCTACAGACTTCTGGAGCGGAAATCTGGTGGATCCACACCCGCCGTTCTGCCAGCGACGAGGAAGAAAGAATTCGTGCTATCCGCCTGAACGAAATGATGGTGGCACTTTCACTTCATCCCTGGCTATTGGCTGCGAACCCTGTCCAACGGGCCGGATTACTCTGTACACTGGTGAATATGATGGGGGAAGGACGCCTGGGAATCCAATTGGATACTGAATTCTGGGATGAAGAACCGGAAGAAATGCTCCTGGGCAGAAATCCGGGTGGTTTTATTATCTGTTTCCGTCGCACCTTTGAACGGGAGGTCCGGGAGATTTTATCTGACTATGATGCGGAAAGCATTTTCCTGGGACGTTCTACCGATGATGGGAAACTCATAGTAGTGGACAACCGGGTTGATGTGGCGGTGATTCCCTTTGACCATCTTCTGCATTACAGTGGTGAACCGGTCTACCATAATGAATCTGAACGGGTACTGGAAGTCAAAAACAGGCGGACCCGTAAGGATGAGCATATTCCTGAACCGGAAGATTACGGCGTTGTACTTAAAACACTGCTCACGTCTCCACGGATTCATTTTTGTCACTCCTCTCCCGCAAATGTGGATTCGACAATCAGGGGAAATACAGTCTGTTCCACCAGTGAGCAGCCCTTTTTGAGACTGAAAGGAAGTCGTAAAATGCTAACTCTGAGCATGACGATTCAGGATTATCACCATGAGCGGGATGCACATGTAGCAGCCTACAACGCCGTGGTCCGGGCAAGTCGTCAGATAGCCTCCCAAGGAGCAGAAGTACTGGGAGTTTCCGTATCTTTTATGGAAGGGAATCCGGAAAAAAGCAATGAATATTTCCGATTTCTGGATGCTGTCAGGGGAGTGGCCGGTGCTGCAAAAGCATTAAAAATACCTGTCCTGGGTGAACACATCGAATGGTACAATCTCTTTGTAAAAGATTCTCCGGTTGTGGCGGCAGCCGGTGTATTGGAATCAGGATCTCAGTGTATAAAGCCTGGTTTTCAAAATGACGGAGATTTTATCTGTATCCTGGGAAGTTTTCGTGGAGAACTGGAATCTTCAGAGTATGTCCGTTTTGTCCATGGAATAGAAGATGGACGGCTTGTACCGGCAGACGGGGATTTTACATACCATTTGAATATGGCCCTGATGCAGGCAGCCCGGGAAAAGATTCTGAAATCTGCACTGGATATGGAAATTGGAGGATTATCTGTTGCCCTGGTGAAAAGTGCTCTCCTGAACCCTGTGAAAATTATGGGTTGTGATATCTATACCATGCGAAAAATGCGTGATGACGCCCTGCTTTTCGGAGAAAGTACGTCAACGGTTCTTATTACACTGGAAGAACACAAACTCATGGACATGGAACGGATTGCCAATGATTTTGGAGTTGCATGCACAACCGTCGGAAGAGTCCGCGACCATGGTAAAATTGCTTTCAATGACCTGTTTGAATTGGATCTGAAGGAATTACAAAAACTGATAAACCAATCCTGATCCTGCCGGAGATTCTATCGTGACACATGCCATTCTTCAGCCCGTGGAAAAAGCCTTTCATGTCCCCAAGATTTTAGGGGTAGGGCATAATTACTGGGATCGTTTTATCGAAGCGAATTACCAGGATGTCCATCTCCATCCCGTCATTTTTATGAAGCCCTCCCAGGCGATTGTTCATAGCCCCGGACCCGTAGAACTCCCCTTTTATTCCAATTTAGTGGAGTTTGAGGTGGAAGTAACCCTGTTGATTGGAGTCGAAGGCCGAAATATTGATGAAACAGAAGCTTCCGGCCTTATTGCCGGAATCGGGGTGGGTGTGGATCTTACTGCCAGAGACGTCCTGAATGAAGCCCGGAAAGATGGTCGGGATTGGACCGAAGCCAAGTGTTTTGACCAGTCTGCCCTGATATCACATTTCGTCTCTGTCCTGCATTTTCCACGCCAGGATAATCTGCATTTCCGGCTTTTTCAGAACGGGATTTTGCGGCAAAACGGCAATACCGCCAACATGATCTATAAAATTCCGGAAATTTTAGCCTATATCAGCACTATTATGACCCTTTTGCCGGGGGATATTATATTCACAGGGACACCCGCCGGTGTGGGTGCGGTTTCCTCTGGAGACCGGCTCCTGATTGAACTGGAAGACGAGATCTCTGAAGAATTCCTGATCCTGTAAGGATTGCAAACGTAACCCCCTACGAATCAAAACATCTTATCTTAAATAGTAAATGAAAAATATATCCGGGAGGGCTCTATGTTGTCCGATATTGACATTGCAAAAAAAGTAGAATTAAAACCCATCACAGATATTGGTCGCTCGTTGGGACTTAAAGAGGAGGATCTGGAACTATATGGTAAATTCAAGGCCAAGATTTCATATGAAGCCCTGGATAAACTTCAGAACCGGCCCGAAGGAAAACTGATTCTGGTGTCTGCCATCACGCCTACACCGGCGGGTGAAGGAAAAACAACGGTGTCCATCGGACTCTCCCAGGCATTGAACAAAATTGGCGAAAAGGCTATGGTGGCCATCCGGGAACCCAGTCTGGGACCGGTTTTTGGTATTAAGGGCGGTGCTGCCGGCGGAGGGTATTCCCAGGTGCTTCCCATGGAAGAAATCAATCTCCACTTTACAGGGGATTTTCATGCCATCACAGCAGCCAATAACACCCTTGCAGCCCTGATTGATAATCATATACATGCAGGCAATGACCTGCAGATTGATCCCCGACGGGTCACCTGGAAACGGGTCCTGGATGTAAATGACCGGGCCTTGCGACATGTCGTTATCGGACTGGGGGGACGGACACAGGGAATTCCCCGGGAGGATGGCTTCGATATTACACCTGCTTCCGAAATCATGGCAATTCTCTGTCTTTCCAAAAACCTGGCGGAACTAAAGGAGCGGATCGGAAATATTACCATTGGTTTTACCTACGACGGGAAACCGGTGCTG
Organism: Fidelibacterota bacterium 46_43; assembly: GCA_001509335.1. GTDB lineage: Bacteria > Fidelibacterota > Fidelibacteria > Fidelibacterales > Fidelibacteraceae > Fidelibacter. The sequence continues at coordinate 2,152 of LGGY01000170.1, read as the reverse complement.
GAAAAAGAGCTGGGATATGAAGGTGCCATCACGGCTTTATTGAAAGATGCCCTGAAACCGAATCTTGTCCAGACGACAGAAAATACACCGGCGCTTGTCCATGGCGGCCCTTTTGCCAATATCGCTCAGGGTGCCAATAGCATTATTGCAACCAAAGCAGCTCTTCGTATGGCGGATTATGTCGTTACGGAAGCCGGCTTTGGTTTTGACCTGGGTGCTGAAAAATTTTTCGATATTGTGTGTCCCAACGGACCTATGTGTACATCCGCTGTCGTTCTGGTGGCAACCGTGCGTGCCCTGAAACATCATGGCGGTGCCAAACTTTCAGATCTGAACACACCCAATGTGGAAGCTTTGAAAAAAGGACTGCCAAATCTGGGCAAACATCTTGAAAATATCAAAAAATTCGGAATGGAATCGGTTGTAGCCATTAACCGTTTTGCAACCGATACCGATGAAGAACTGAAAATAGTCGAATCCTACGCCCGGAAGCATGGTTTTGATGCGTCAATCGTGGATTTTTGGTCCAAAGGAGGAGAAGGAGGGCTCGAACTGGCAAAAGAAGTTAAACGGCTGGTAGATGATAAGCGCTGCCAAATGCATTCCCTCTATGACTGGAAAGATTCGGTAGAAGATAAAATCAAAACCGTTGCGACTGAGATCTATGGTGCAAAAGCCATTGATTACACATCCACTGCCAAAAAGGATTTGAAAAAAATCAACCAGTATGGTTATCACGAATTGCCTGTATGTATAGCAAAGACCCAGAAATCCTTGTCGGACAATCCAGAACTTCTGGGACGCCCGGAAAATTTCCTGGTGACGGTCCGAGAAATTCTCATTGCTTCCGGAGCTGGGTTTGTGATTCCCATTACCGGTGATATTATGCGTATGCCCGGACTCCCCAAAGAACCGGCGGCAAAGAAAATTATAGTTAACGATAAAGGGGATATTGAAAATTTGTTTTGAATGGATGCGTTAAACGGCTCACTTTCATTTAATTCTCATTGCCGATGTGATGAATTACCTTTACTTTTGTTTTAGAAAAATATGAATAAAAATAAAACGATCAAAACAATCCTCATTGCAGAAGATGAAGCCATCAGCAGAATGTATCTGGCGGAAATCCTGAAGGATAGAAAATACAGGGTTCTGGAAGCCGAAGACGGGGACCAGGCGGTAGAATTTTGCCGGAACCATCCGGAAATTGATTTGGTTCTGATGGATGTTAAAATGCCCGGTCTGAACGGCTACCAGGCGGCAGAACAAATCAGGATGTTTCGCCCGGATCTGATCATGATTTTACAAACGGCGTTTATTTCCGATAAGTCAGAGTTGGAAGGCCCTGAAGACCTTTTTCAGGATGTGATTGAAAAACCTATTATGGAAAATCACCTCTTCGAGATGCTGAAGTCTTATCTTGTGTCCTGAATTTATATTAGGATCTCTTTTGAATTGAATCCCGGTTGTAAGTCAGCAGAAACAATGATATTTTATTCCGGTGTTTTTTTATCATCTTAAGGAGATTTTCCATGATACACTCTAAAAACAAACGTGTAGTATTATTTTTATTCATCCTTTTATGGTCTGGCAGTCTGGCCGGGATGCAGACGTTGGAAAGAGAACATACATTGATGCCGGTTCCGAAAGAGATACTTTGGGAAAGCGGGATATTCCGTCTGGATGATACTTTCCGCATCAATGTTGCAGGGGAGGCTGGTGAGCGGACATTTAAGGCGGCAACCCGTGCATTACGGAGACTGAGTGGACGGACCGGACTCTTTTTCGATCAGGATTATATTACTGGAATCAATCAGTCTCCTGAAGCAGGCCTTGAACTTATGTGTTACCGGACCGGTGAATTGAAACTGGGGGAGGATGAGTCCTATCGGCTTCGGGTCAGTTCCCGGGAGATGATAATTGAAGCGGAAACAGAGTTGGGTTTAATGCATGGACTTGAAACATGGCTGCAATTATTGGAGTCAGATGATGAAGGATATTTCTTTCCTGCAGTGATTATTAAAGATGAACCTCGTTTCCCCTGGCGCGGACTCATGATTGATGTATGTCGCCATTTCCAGCCCCTCCATGTGATTTTACAGAATATCGATGCCATGGCAGCTGTGAAAATGAATGTTCTTCATCTCCATCT
>LGGY01000169.1 GCA_001509335.1 Fidelibacterota bacterium 46_43 | reverse complement strand
GACTCTAGTGAAAAAACTCTAATTTCTGGGAAATAGCTAATCTGATTCCCCACAAATATATCGGATTTTACGCGTTTTATGGGATTGAACCATCAAAAATGCATAAAAAAACACAAGACGCCCCACTTTCAAACAGAGCACACCCTTTTTGCAGTAGACTCACCTAATATTTTAGCAATATTTAAGCATTACTCTAAAAGGTGGGCTTTTAAAGTGATTATAGCTAGTTAAAATATAGTTTTGTCTTCCCTAGCTCATTATTGAGTGCAGTTAGCATAGAAACCCTGTAATTTATGGACACAATGGACATGAAAATTGGCCATTTTATCACTGAAAATCCCCCTTAGGAAGGGATTTTTTGCTCTTTTCAGACTCTGGTTATGCCTTTTAAGCCATTGGTTGGGAGTTCGAGTCTACCCACGCTCATATTCCCATTTAAAAAACATTGTGGCTGGGAGTCCATCGATTGCTCTGGTGTCCACACCAGAGCAATTCTATGAGGAATGACAAATCAATCTCATATTTACTATCATTATCAAGGACCTTACAGTCAATCCCATAGGGTGCGCACCAAATCTCGTCTTTTTTTATAAAGATGTTTCTGGAGTCCCCACATGAAACGTCACTTTCAAACCCACTCCATTTGGATAAAAACTGGCAATCAATTATAAGTGAAAAATATTATCATAGCGGAGAAGATATAAAGTAGATTGGGAGACAACACCATTACTATCAAAAGTATTTAGCAGCAAATTCACATTAAAATAATCGTCGTTTTTGAACCAACCCACTATTTCGATATTATTTTATAAAATTTTTGCATTTTTCAGCGAAATTTGGCAGTGGGTCGGTTATAAATCCGGTTGTTGGATAAAGGGGTTTAAGAATTATTGGAATTTTGCTTGTAAATTATTACCTCCCAACCCAACCTACAAAAGTATGCGATTTAAATTTATCGAATTTAGACGAGCACCTGGTTAGATTACTAAACTGAAATTCTTAAAATCGTTCGGGATATTTGAAACTGACCCCCCTTTATTCAAATGTAAATTCCAGGTTGCCCAAATCCACAAAAATGAACACAAAAACTGGTTGAAAGCACCATCTGGACATGTTATGCTTTAGTCACAATGCACAGGAGAAAAACATGAGCTTCGGAAATAATCTTAAATACCTTCGCACGATCAACAACCTGACCCAGGAAGATCTGGCAGAAAAGATGACAGTATCACGTCAAACTATCTCCAAATGGGAATCCGACGCCGCATACCCGGAAATGGAAAAAATCTTTAAGCTTTCCGAACTGTTCAGCATCTCACTGGACAAGCTGCTAAAAGAGGATTTAACTAAAAAACGGGATGCCTATTCAGAGATTCGCATCGAAACCGTCGATCGTTTCCGCATGGCGCGTTATGTTGTCATCAGCCCTGAGCCGGAAAATGATTCGATTGCCCACATGAAAAAGTGGCTGTCGGAAAGCGGTTTGCTGGACTACCCTGGCTATAAACCCAGGCTGATCGGCTGGGATTTCCCCCATCTTTCCACCGAACAGGTTAATGTTTACGGTTTGCGGGGATATGTTTCAGCCTATATCGTGCCGGAAGACTTCACACCCCGCTGCGGCGGTGCTGAGATCGCCTGGCAGGATAAGGACACCTATGCGGTCATCACCATCACCGATCCATTCAGGGATGCCTTTGACCTGATCCCCAACGCTTACAAGACCATGCTTGCCTATATCAAGCAAAACAAGCTAGATATGAAATCCTGTGAGAATCGAATCTGCTTTGAAGAGGTTTACGAACAGAATGGCGTCCAATACATGGATGTCTATGTACCCATTGATCAGGTGTAAAAACCGAAGATGATTAACCATCAGAACAAATAATCAATGGATCAATCCCCCACAAATTGAACAAAAGCAAGATACACTGAGTTGGATGTGTCTTTTAATCCATCGACCTCAAGCTCATCCGGCAGCCGCCACCCACAAGTCTCAATGATCAGCAGATCCTGCTTGAATAATTCAGGGTCAAGCGACAGTCGACGAATGGCGAAATCAAGCGCTTCTTGAGCTGGCAGCGCTGTGTAAGTTAAATAATATTCTGGTGAAATTCTCGCTACACCCTGCAAAGCCAAGCTAGTAATTTTCTGATCTCCCTGTTTGACGCGAATTTCTGACCCCTTTAAGGTCTTCAAATTATGCTGCACCTCGTTTTTATTGTATAAGCCCTGGTTAATACCCGTCCCCTCAAATAGATCGCGCAATGCATCCGCTTCTCCCCCCATCCCGGAGTGCACACTCACAAAAATGATCCTGTTGCCCTCTGGAAAAGTAAACTCGGAGACACAGGCATGTCCATCGCCAAAGATGCAGTGATCACCCGGTAAGAATTTGATTTTTATGGGATTTTCGATGCTATTTTGTGATTTTTTGGGGTCAACAACAATGGTGATCGGTGCCGCCCCATCCTCAAAATCAATGGGAATAAAATTATTCTCAACCAAAGTTTCAACTTGAACCTGACTCTGTGGTGCTTTTTCCGTGACCTGTACCGGGGGTTCTTCTTTTTGAGAGACAAGCGGAAAATAATAGGTAAATTCAGGCGATTCAACTTCGTCTGCTCTCACAGAGATAAGCTCAGGCTGCATTACTATTTCATTCTTTTGTCTCATTTCATACGCGATTAAATCAAGAAAAACCGGGAAAAGGTGCCTGACTGAAAACATCAAGCCAATCCCAGTAAAAAGGCAGAAAACGATAAAGTACTTCCGCCATCGATTTTTGAGAAGTAAAGAAACCAGTTCTGAATTCATCCATTTCCTGGACATTTGCCGAGGCTTTTTCCGTGATCAAAAAGGTGTTGATTTATCTGAGAAAAAGGCGCAATAATTACTTCTTGGCTCTTTTTGTCAGATACCGCTTTCCCTCAAATGCTGCCAGAACGGTGCTGATGCTTATCAAGCCAATGCCAAAGGCCAATCGCAGGATATCCCCGCTGCGGAGATTGCCGTCACCGCCCATTTTCGGTCGGGGTGTTGCTGTGACAGACGTGTTTACAGGGGTGCTGGTCGCTGTGGACGTTGGCGTGCTTGACGGAGTATTTGTTGGCGTTGCCGTATTCGTTGCAGTGGGCGTTGATGTTGAGATACGCGTTGCAGCAGAAATCGACGTGCTCGTCTGGGCTGGCGGCGGCATTTGCAAAATCTTATAACGGCGAAGCAGTTGGTATTCATCGCCGCACCAAAAAGTATCACCTTCCACCAGATCACAGACGGCACCGACGGGGGGAGGTGGTTCGTCCGGCTCAAGACAATAAGCCAGCACTTCCCAGCCGGTATCGTGCTCCACAACAAAACGCTGCGCCGTCGGTCCGCCCGGCACATCCCCAACGCCTAAATCCTCAGTAACTTTCCAGCCATAAGGAGGCGGGTTGGCATCGAGCTGCTTTGAAACAATGTCTAGCTGATTTGAATCAATATCTGGCTGCAAGAAGCGCATACCATACAGAAAACTCAAAGCAAAAATCAAGATACCAAGGCCAACAAGAAGGGCAAACTTCGACATAACACCCTTTTCTTTTTCAGGTATTTCTTCTTCTGCGGCTTCAAAGCCAACATTTCCGATGTCAAAAGTTTCATTGGTAGCAGTTTCAACGGCAGCGGTTTCAGCGGCAGTCTTTTCTGCGCCAGGAGTCTCCGCAGCAGGCATTTCTGCGGTACCCTTTTCAATTTCGGTTCTATCCATCTCATTTTCCATGATGACATTCCTCGCACAGTATGCAGCAAGTTTTATGCCATTATTCAGGAATTTTCGATAGAGAGGTTTTTTTATAAATTAGTGATCAAAGCCCCCAATTGTGATTGTCCACCCTATATTGAAAATCTTTAGTTATCCTTTTACATCCAAGAACCTAAAAATAGTTCCAAATAATACCTACATAAATGGAAGAATTTCAGGATTAAACTCGAAAAGCTAAGTTTTTAACTAAACTTTAGGAATACTTACAAAGACATTAATAAATTAAGATACGAGAATCCTGCTACAAAACCTACAGCAATTAGTAAGTTCTCAATAAACTGACCGGACTTTCGTTTTGCCAAATCCTGGATAATCATAATACTGCAGATGATAAATGAGGTGATCATCAAAAAATGTGTTCGGATGCCGCTTGACCAAATTGTCGGAGAGAATGCCAGAATGAGCCTTGAAATCAGTCCCAGGATTAATACACCGAGAGCAATGGTGCTTTTCCAGGTATTCCCGAAAATTATGTAGATCAAAATCAAAATAACAAATGCTGTCATCAGCAGCAAGAACAAAGGAATATACGACTGAATTCTTGTGAAGTTTCCCAGGGTGATCAGTCCATATTGAGTAATTTCGGTGTCGATAGACGCCAGATGTGGAAACAGGCGATCCACAATCACATAAAAACCATTGCCAAATACCAATGACATCACAAGGGGGATCAACGCAAAGACTTTGTATAAAAGATCTTGGTACTTTGAAAAAATCGCGATGGCTAATAACGAGCTGAAAATAAAGAAAAGGAAATTAAAATTAAAAACATATTGTGCCAGGGTCGATGAAATGCCAATCTCCAATTTTTCCACAAAAGAAATGTAATTAAAATCAATAAACCATCTTATTTCAGCCTGCTGCCTCAGGTGATTTCCCGGCGCTGTCAGTGTAAATACAATGCTACCGAGACATAAAACAAGCCCCATCACGATAAACCAATGGAATCTTTTATTCAAAATGAGGTAAACAGCTGAAGTTAAGAACACAATTCCTAAAATGACAGCCATAATTTCCTGGTTGACTGCAAATATCAAAAACAAACCCGACAGGATATATTCAATTAGCCGAATCTTCTTCTTACCCAAAAGGATCTTTTTAACCACAACCAAAGCCAGCAATCCAAAGGTAAGCGGCCAAATGTAATTGATTGATATGGTGACCCAGCCTGCTGAAAGCATTTCTCGTAACGGAAAAAGAAACAAAAGGAACACGATAAACCAGTTGAAAACTTTCTTATTTTTCTCTACAAAGAGTTCTGAGAGCGCCACACCCAACAAAACCAACACCCCAGAATTCAGGACCCGCCAGATGATGGAGGGCAGTTTTAGAAAAGCGACAACAAAAAATTCCAGGATCAGCCTGGAACTCCACTCAAAATAACGCCCCTTATAAAAAGCCCAATCGAAAATTCCAGAAGGATTCCCTTTAAAGAAAACATCATCTGCTATCGGAATGGGTGCAAGAAGGTGGACAAGCAGCATGCCAAACAACAAAACGAGGAACGGCAAGTTCTTTTTTTTGAAAAATTTTTTTATTGATTGTTTTTTCAAGAACTGATCTCCTTAAGGCTTGCTTACAACTTGATCCGTTTTGATAAAGACACGCTGCCCCCGGCTGATGAATTTGATGTAAATGTCATAAGATGCTCCCTCTAAATCAAGAAACTGATGATTCACCCTGGATAAAAAGCCGGCTTTGGAATAATCAATGTCATCCGCATATTGATCGTTAATGTCGTCTCTTTCGGTGAGTGTTGTCGGTAATTCTTATCCCCATGTCGGCAGGTGCATTCCCTGGAATGAAAGCCCAGCCGGTAATCGCAGTAAAATTTCGATCGACCCTGACCATATCAATCTGCCACGCAACCCTACCCTCTTCTGAAATGTTTGTGATTGCCACGGGATGAATCAGGCTGTAATCTAAAATTTGGACAACAGCAAATACAAAGAAAATAACGAAGCCAAGCAAAGACAACTTCACAATAAATTTTTTCTTAACAGCTTTTTTATGGGACAAAATGCCTCACATTCACATCGGAAATTTCATTTGCTATAAATTTTCACTTTGATCTTATGAGATATTACCATGAAACCCTGCTCAAATCATTACATAATTTCGCAGCTGGACCCACCAAAACATCCATTGAACCCAATTCGAAAACCTATCCTTTCTTTACAGCATCTTCACGATTTTTTCATAAGTCTAATGCATAATAAAAACAATAGAAGAAAAAGTCACAGATGAAAATCTTGTTGAACATATTGGAGAACAAATGAAAAATATAAAAAATCACAAAATAATTACGATGGCCGTGCTTCTTGCATCCATCTTTTTACTGGGCGCATGCACATTGGCTGATCAAGATCACGTGAGTAAGATTCCCCAGGTAGAAGACAAAGCGATCTCAGACGAAGAACCCGAAGTCCTGGCTGAAGAAGAAATCGAAACCATGGAGGTTGTTGAAACAAATGAGGTTGAAGAGGATCTGATCACGGAAAATCCAACGGAAATTGCAGAACCCTCAGATCAAGAAAGTACTGAATCGGTCACTCTGGCAAGTGTATTAACGGATGACGAAGTCGCCGGACTGGTTTATATGCGAGAAGAGGAAAAATTGGCTAAGGATGTTTATCTTGGGTTGTATGATTTGTGGGGATTAAACATCTTCCAGAACATCGCCAGCAGCGAACAAACCCACACAGATGCAGTCAAAAATCTGCTCGACTTGTTTGATATTGAAGACCCTGCGGACAATTCCCCAACCGGCGTCTTTGCCAACGAGGATCTGCAGAAGCTTTATGATGACTTAATGGTCATCGGAGCGCAGTCCCTGGGGGATGCCCTGAAGGTTGGCGGGGCTATCGAAGAAATTGACATCCTCGACCTGCAGGAATACCTTGAAACACCCCAAAACGATGAAATCCGCAGGGTCTATCAGAACCTTTTAAGCGGGTCTGAGAACCACTTGCGCGCTTTTACCAGCACCCTGGAACAGCAAACTGGTGAAATTTACAAGCCCCAGTACATGAGTCAGGCTGATTATGATGCTATCGTGACAAGCAGCTCGTCCCGCGGCGGGCGTGGGAGAGGCAACCGACCCTGATCCATAAATCTTATTAAATCAAAAGCACCCACCATCCATCATAAGGTGGGTGCTTTGTTTTAAAAGAAAACTTAACTATTCTTGTGAAGCTTTGCTATCCTTAAACACCAGAACCCAATCGTCCTTATGGGTAGTTGCTCCCACAAGTTTATTTGAATGGGATATCGCACCATGACGGCAGCTGTCCTCACACTGACCGCAATAGGCACAACGCGCCGGATAATGTAACAATGTGTATTCTTCACGTGATTTTTTATTAATATGCAATGCTTCTGCGGGGCAATCCCTGACGCATAATCCACATCCACTGCATTTATCAGGATCAAAAACAATCGCACCCCGGAAACCTTCAGGCAGTTCCATTGCTGCAAATGGATATTTTATTGTTTCAGGTTGTTTGATCATCGCTTCAACAACAGCATTTAAAAGGGTGAAACGTTTTTTAATTTTATCCATGTCAAACGCCCATTAATATAACGAATCCGATTTGCAATAATGCCAACGGTACTAGAATCCGCCAGCCCAACCCTGCTAATTGGTCGATTCTCAACCTGGCAAAGATGGCGCTGGTTCCACTCAGGACAAGAATGAGAATCAGGCATTCAATCACAAAAATTGCAATGGCTAAAATAGGATGACTCATTTTTATCCAACCAAAATACAGATCAATCAACAAGAATATGCCCACCACTGCCTGGATATCCATCACTAAATTCCAAAAACCTAATTTTGCACCTGAGAATTCTGTCAGAGACCCACCCACAACCTCTGATGTGGCTTTGGGAATATCAAAAGGATCCCTTTTTAATTTCCCAATTAATCCAACAACTGCAAGAACAAACCCTAACGGCTGGAAAATAATGAATGGACCCAATCTCCCCTGTGTTTCCATGATTGTTGAAACTGACCAGGAACGACCCAATATCGCCGGTCCGCTAAGCGCAATCAGCAGCGGTACTTCATAAGAAAAGAATTGCAGTAATGACCGTCCACCACCCAGAACGCTGTAAATACCCAAAGAAATGATCCCTGCCAAATAATAAGCAAGGGTTGGTACACTCATCAAAAATATAATAACGATTAAATCTCCCTCAAATGAAAATGGCGTGTACCCGGCAATGGGGACATATAAGCCAGCTGTGAGCACGGAGCTCAACGAGATCAAAGGAAGCAAAGTGGCTAAAAAGTCATTAGCATTCTTAGGAAGCAAATCTTCCTTGCTAAATAGCTTTATCAAATCAGCTAGAGGCTGATACCAGGGTGGACCTACCCGACGTTGGAACCGTGCCAGGAATTTCCGGTCTAACCATTCAAAAGTTAAACCAGAAATAACTAAAAATAAGAAACCTGGAAATACCAATAAATGAAATAAACTTCTAAACACAAAGATTAATCCTCATCGATCTGCACATGCAATACAAAGATCAACACCAGCCAGGACAACCGGGATATCTGCAACGTTTATTTCTGATAATTGCACGGGCAGCAAACTCAAAGCGGCCAATGTTGGCGTTCGCACTTTCAATCGAGCAGGTTTGTCGCTGCCGTCACTCCGCAGGTAATAAAACAACTCGCCGCGAGGGGCTTCAGAGCGAATAATAACCTCCCCCTCAGGAACCCTTCGAGGTGCATGGACAACAACATCACCCCTGGGCATCTCCCGGATAATAGTTTCGCATAAATTTAAGCTCACCCGGGTTTCCTCCACTCTGACAAAGGTCCTTGCCCATGCATCACCGTCTGAATGGGTGATCACCTTGACCTCAAGCTGGTCATAAGGTGGTAAAGACGCATCCCTTCGCATGTCAACATCAACGCCTGAAGCACGGGCAATTGGACCTACCACGCCATAAGCTTTTATCAAATCGGGGGATATTGGTGCAACGCCTTTGGTCCTTGCTATCGCTGCAGGTTCGGATTCGATAACGTCCAACAATCCCTCAACCTGTGAATGAAGTTTTATCAGAATTTTTCTGATCATCTCACCTTTTTCCTCATCCAGATCAAAGCGTACACCGCCAATTTGATTAGCGGCATGGGAAATTCTACCCCCGGAAACCTCTTCCATAATATCCAGCACCATCTCACGATCATGCCAGGTATGCATAAATATCGTGTCCAAACCAATATGTTTAGCCAGAATACCCAACCATAAAAGATGACTATGAATACGCTCCAATTCGCACATCAAAGCCCGTATGTACTGCGCCCTTGGAGGAATTTCGATGCCTAATAAAGCCTCTACAGCATAACAATAGGTTGTTGTGTGCACATGAGAACAAATGCCACAAATTCGTTCTATCAAATGAATATTTTGCACATAGGTCCTCTGCTGCGCTAATCGTTCAATGCCCCGGTGGACATAACCCAACCTTAAAGACCCACCAAGAACCTTTTCACCGGAGATATCAACCATCATTGATAAAGGTTCTTTCAAAAGAGGATGTTGTGGACCAATTGGAATTGATATTTTATCCATTTTTCTCCTTTTCACCAATAAAAGGCGGCCCCTGGTCCCACTCATCAGGCAGCAATAAGGGCGGCGTTTCATCCCGCCCAGTAAATTCTATGCCAAACATCTCAGCTGCTTCGCGTTCATAAAAATCTGCTCCTGGAATGGTTGAGATGATTGAAGGTAATTTTGCTGACTTCATAGGAAGTCTCAGCAACAAAGAAAATCCGGAACCGCTCCAAAAATTGTAAAAAACCTCAATTTCATCTGGCTGATTCTTTCGTTGCTGCACTGTAATTGCTGAGAGATGGCAGTAATCGAAAGTTTTGAATATGACGTCAATCACTGGTTTCAATTGATCTGGCGTTATTGAAAGGGTATGGTCACCATGGACGCCATCATAAACCTCACATTGACAGCCAGCATTTGTTTTTATTTCAGCACATAAATCTTCTAATTTAATTGGCGTCACCATTTGAAATCCTTTCCCTCAATTTTAGTAAACCCTCAATAATTGCTTCAGGTCTCGCAGGACACCCAGGGATATAAATGTCTACGGGCAAGGCCTTATCTACACCGCCCAACACTGTATCGCTGTTAACAAAAACCCCACCAGTATTACTGCAGCTGCCTACTGCAACAACGTACTTTGGAGAAGGCATTTGCGAATAAATTTGTACCAGGCCATCCCTGGTTTGTTGGGTTACAGGTCCAGTACACAATAAAACATCCGCATGCCTGGGAGACGCCTGGGTAATGATACCAAGACGTTCAATATCATATCGAGGTGTTAACAAATCTAAAATCTCAATATCGCACCCATTGCAACCACCTGTATTAAAATGAATCACCCAGATCGAATTTTTTTGAGCCCAGCGATAGGTTCTCTGGATAATATTGGTTAATATCAATTTTCGTCTCCCTTACTTATTCGTGTTTTCTATGGGCTAAAACAACTGCACTTATTGAAAGACCAATCAAATAAAATAATCCCAGTGCAGAATTCCCAATCCCTAAAGGGAATGTTGCTAAAACAAGGACAGCCACATGAGTAATACCAAATAACAAACCAAGTCTGAAATAAGTTGTATAAGATAACCGAACTTCTACAGGCGGCAGCTTTTGACCACCAGAATAAGGCAAATGTTTATCAGGATGGTCTGGTCCATGGGCAGAATGCTTGCGAAGAAACACATAAAGTACAGATAACAAACCGAAGAAAAGAATAAATGCTATGGGTGGACTGAGAAGTAATTGTTGTATCATACCGCCATCCAATTAATGACCTGATCGATCCAATTTATCCAGGGAGTCGGGTAAACACCCATAAGTACGACCAAAATTGACAACAACGCTACAGGGATCATCAACCAGTTAGAAATCCGCCTATTTGATGAAGAAAACAATAGAGCTTTGGAACTTTCAGAAGAGGTGTCAAAAACCTTGACAATCAGCGGTAGATACCCACCTAAACTGATGATTGAACTTAGCATAAATATCACCAAACAACTAATTGCAAATATATCCCCGGCTGTTATTGCTGTTGCGAATATCATCCACTTCCCATTAAATCCAGCTAATAAAGGAATGCCAGCTAAACCTGCCAGTGCAATAGAAAAACATACTGCGGGAAATGGCATTTCTTTTGCAGCGCCTTTAAGATCATCAACATCCTGAGTCCCATAATAATATTCAAAAATTCCCACGCAAAGAAATGCAAGGGATTTCATCCCTGCGATAATCAAAAATAGAAACAAAGCTGCAGAGAAAGCCTGATCTAGCCCATAATAAAAACCCATTCCAAGCCCAAACATCAAATACCCTGTTTGACCAATGGAAGAAAAGGATAAAAATCGCCTGAGTAAGGGCTGCCTGAGCATCCGTATTGCGCCAACAAGCATGTTCAGACACGCAAACAACATCAGGTACACACCAAGTTCTCGATTCGTCAAACCTAACCGAAGACAAATCACGGGCATAATAAACAACATACTTTTAGATAACACCCCCGCCAGTAAACCACTCACAGAGCTTGGCGCGTGCCCATAAACATCCGGCACCCAGGTGTGAAGTGGGACAACACCGGCTTTAAGGCTGAATCCCAAAAGAAAACAAGCTGCCCCAATTCGAGTGAATGTGTCCGTTACTGCTAAAGGTTGATACAAGTGCATATCACCTGTGCTTCTGTAAACGTAATAGATGCCCAGCAGCAGGATCATTGTCCCAATGCTGCTCATGATGAGGTATTTGAAGCCGGCTTTGATGGAAATTTCCTGTTGAAATCGAAAAGCAATTAATGCACTGGCAGCAACTGTCGTTAATTCTGTGAGCAAGAATAAGTTGAATAAATTCTTTGACAGGAAAATGCCCATTAACCCAGCCAAGGTTATTAAAACCAAAGGATAGAACACGACATATCGTGGGTCCTTTGAAAGGTACTCGCCAGAAAAAATTGTGATTAATATCCCAACAATCAGAGCGATGACCAATATAAAGACTCCATAGGCATCGGGCTTATATACAACCCCACCGAAGGATTCCATACCAAAAAAGATTTCCGGGTTTAATATAATCGTCGGGAGTTGTCGATATAGCATCAGCAGCGCAATTAATGCCCCAAACAATATCAGAACAGTTAACAAGGCTTCTACCCGGTTGCTTAAATTAAAAGTCCGGCAGACAACATAAATTAAGAAAGCACCAAGAATCAATATCCCGATAGGGATAATAATCAAAATAGAACTCGGCATCAATTTAATCCCCCAAAAATACCAGCCAAGCCCTTAATCGTCCAGGCTAGCAATGGGCCAGGCATCAAGCCCTCAATAATTAAGAATACTGTCACTGCAATTGTTGGAATGATCAATCCTCGGGGTGTTGATCCTGATAAATCTTCCGGTTTGGGTTCACCGAAAAAGATCCCACCAAAAAATCGTAGGGCATAGATCACCGTCAATATTGAGCTGATTAATGTTATTACCGTCAATGCTGTGGAAATATTTGACTCAAAACCACCGGCAAAGATCATCCACTCGCTATTAAATATTCCAAGAGGCGGCATTCCGGAGATGCCCAACACACCAATGGCAGCACAAACACATAGCGCTGGAAACTTTTTTCCAAGCCCTGAAATATTTTGGATATCCCTCTCTCGAGCTACTGAAATAACAATGCCAACAACCATGAATAATAACGCCTTGACAATGGCGTGATAAACAACATGCATAATTGACCCCTGCATACCGCTGGCGGTCAGAGTTCCCAACCCAAACAGGATATACCCCATCTGGCTGACTGAACTGTAGGCAATAATTCGCTTAATATCCTTCTCCGCCAAAGCCATCAACGCACCATAGACCTCAGAGATCAATCCGGCAATCATCATCCAAACAGCAAAGTTTTGCAGGGTTTCAATTGGAAACATGGAGAAAGGGAAGCGTAAAATGCCATAGGTGCCCATGGATAACATTGCAGCTGCCAGGATAATCGTCACTGGCATGGGTGCAACCGTGTGCGCGTCAGGCAGCCATATATGTAACGGGAAAATAGCCATCTTAACTGAAAACCCAATAATAAAGAACAATGTCAGAAATACCTGAACATTTTGAGCTAAAGAACTTGCATGTTGTGTTAGCTCAGTCAAATTGGCAGTGCCAAAATTGATATACAGTGTCACCAAACACACCAAGACCATCAATGACCCTAAATGCGTAATGATAAAGTACTTCAAAGCTACTTTGAATCGAATCTCGCCATGCCCCCATAAAAGGATCAATAACACAGATGCGATCAGCATCAATTCCCAAAAGACGTAAAACAAGAAAACGTCATTGGCAAGCGTTGTGCCAGACATACCCAGACTGAACAACAACAATAATGCATAATAATAATTGCTGTTCTTCTCACCTGTCTCCTCCCCCAGGGAATAAATCATCGCTGCCAATGTAACTAAAACCTCAGTCAATAAGAAAACCATGGATAGCCAATTTAAAGCCAGGCTGAAGGAAATACTCATATTTGGAATCCATCTCATTGAGAAGATGATTTCACTTTTATTTCTTAAAGAGGGTAATAAAAGTATAGGAATGATCAACGCAAAACCCTCGCTGATAATCCCAATTATGGCTGCCTGGTTTTTTGTCGCTTTTTGCCAAACCAGCAATATAAGAACACCTAAG
>LGGY01000168.1 GCA_001509335.1 Fidelibacterota bacterium 46_43 | reverse complement strand
TTTTTATCCGTGTTGATTGAAAGAGATCGATCAAGTAAAACCTGGGCACGGTCATAGTCACCCAGCTCGCGATACAGGGCTGAGAGTCCATTCAGCGTTTCGCAGGTCTGTTTTTCGTGATCAATTTTTGTATTGATGGCAAGGGCTTTTTGGTAGTGTTCAAGTGACTGATCATAAATGCCTGTTTGATGAAAGAGGTTTCCCATCAGGTTTTCAGCCATTGCCAATCCCTCTTCATTGCCAATATCGGCACGGATCTCAGCGGCTCTTGCCAGGGTGTTTTCGGCGGTTTCAAAATGACCAAGGGCGAGCGCAAGCCCACCCAGGTTTGTCAGGATAACCCCTTCAGCCAGTTTGTCGTTAATCTTCTGGCAAATTTCGTGGGCACTCTCGTAAAAGTTTGCGGCTTGCTGTAAGTCTCCCAAAGTTTTGTGAATAAGTCCCAGGTTGTTCAAAGCGGAAAGTTCCCCACGCAGATCACCAACGTCACGGTGGATCGCCAGGGCTTTTGTTAGATAATCGATGCTGTCAGCATAGCGATTTTGCCAGAAGGCGTTGTTTCCGACCCAGCGCAGGATATCCCCTTCCAAAGCAATGTCTTTGGCTTCATGTGCGAGTTTTCGAGCATGGTTGAGGTGCTGATTGCGTTTGTCGAAATCATCGTCAGATTGGCCCAGGAGAAAATGTGCCCGAGCTTCCAATTCTTTTGCACCGCAGGATTGCGCTTTTTGTATGGCACAGGCGATGGCTGCCAGTTCCTGGTCATAGTTTCCCATGATCCATTCATATGCCCCTCGGCGTAAACAAATTTCAGCCTGAACTTTGGTAGGGAGCTTGGGGTTGAGGGCTTCCAATGCGGTCAATTCACTCTCCTGTGCCTGGCGCATCCCCTGTAAACTATATACTTTTTCCCGTGTTAACCGCAGTTGTGCCTCTTTTGCAATCTCATCGGAGGGAAGGATCGTCAGTGCCCGATCCAAGTAGTGAAGGGCTTCGCTGACGGCAAATTTACCTGCTGCCTGCTCGCCAGCCAGCGCAGCGTAGTGGCCGGCTTTTTCTGTCATCGCTGCCCTGTCATAATGGTCCGCAAGATCAGCAAAATGATCACTCAGGTTTCCTTCATACACTTTTTCGATTGCCCGCGCAATATCCCCATGCATAAGTCTTCGCCGAACCGGGGGGATGGTTTCATAGGCTACTTCCGTGTAACGATCATGGCTGATCATAAACTCGGGTTTTGCCAGGCTGCGTGGTTCGATGACAAGGGCAGCATCAATCAAAGCATCCAGGTTAGAAAGCAATTTTTCCTCAGGCTGCTGGATGGCTGCTTTCAAGAGTTTGAAGTTGAATTCGCCCCCAATAGCGGCGGCGTAATCCAGGACCTGTCTCTGGGCTCGATTGATGTGCTGCAGACGGGTTTCGATGGTTTCCCGTAAAGTCTCCGGAAGCGAGGTGGAAAGCTGACCAGACGTTTCCCACTTGCCCTCAGAATCAACAAACAACTGACCGGTTTCAAACATGTGCTGCAGCAGGGTCACAGCAAACAGCGGATTGCCGCCACTCTGCTCACTGATTTGGGATGCAATGGAAAAATTTTCCTCCCCTGAAAGCTGGTTGATGATCGACTGTATTGATTCGACGGATAAGGCGTGGAGGGAAAGATCGGACTCACCAAAAGTCATCCGAAGGGGATGCTCAGCAGGCGTGTCTTCACCACGGTAGCTCAACACGATCTTCATGGATTGACTGAGAAGCTTTATAAGTTCAACAGCATCGGCATCCAGACGGTGGGCATCATCAAGGATAATTAAGTTTGATGCAATCTCAGGTAATTTTACAAAATCTGATACTGCTTGCTGCAGCCGAAGGCGTTCAGCTTCAGGGGGCAGGTGGGGAAGAATGGGTAAAGATGGATATCGATTGCGGATCTCGGGAAAAAGCTCTCCCAGGAGAGATAGATTGGTAGGGCTGAGCTTTGAGAGTGTGCTCTCTGTGAGCAAATTGCCAAAGCTGTTGATGAGGGCCTTTGTTGGCGTATTATCTGTAATTGACAGCCGAATTTGAAGCGCCTGGGCACCTTGCGATTTTATAAATTCTGCAAAGGTGTCCAACAGGCGGCTTTTGCCAATGCCGGTTTCTCCCTCAAGTAAAATCAATTGTTTTTCATGGCTTTTCCATTGGGATACCAACCAGGCATATTCTCGATCTCGACCGGCAAAGGGTATTTCGTTCAAGGCATACGGGACTTCAAAAAGCTTCCCGTCATAAATGGGCGGCGGATAAAGCGGTCTTTCTTCGCTCTTCCACAAGGAGCCTGTGTTGATTTGATCTCGAATACGATTCGTTGCTGCCATAGGCGCAACATTCAGTTCATCCGAAAGGACTTGTTTGCATTGTTCATATACCCGTAATGCCTGTGCTTGCTCTCCGGAATAATAATGATAAAGCATCAGGCGAACATAGATGGTCTCTCGGAGCGGGTCCTGGATTAATGCCTGATGGGCTCGTGCAATTGCCAGCCGGTAGCGGCCTTGCTGCGCATAAGATTCAGAGAGTTCAATCAGGAGGGATAGAAACCTTTCGCGAAATAATTCTCGATGGGTAAAGGTCCAATCGTTATATAAGTCCTCAGCTAAAAAATCACCCCGGTAAACCTGACGTGCCTGTTCATAAGCCTGGATTGCCTTGCGCCCCTGACCGACTTCCTGAAAATGTGCCCCCTGTGACACCAGCCTTTGAAATTCTTCAACATCGATCCAGCAGGAGTCATCTGATTCAAAGATATAGCCGTTACGGACAGTTCGCACAAGCGTACTCTTATCCTTTAAGCCCTTTCGAAGTTGATTGATACGCACGTGCAAACGACGTCGAGCGGTGTCAACGGGATCATCAGGCCAGAGGCTGTCAATCAGCTGATCACTTGTTACCACCTTCCCGCGATTCGATAGAAGAATCTTTGCAATGCTTTGTGTTTGTTGGGAGTGCCAATCGTGATTGGTCAGGCGTGTTCCGTCCAGGCTGACTTCAAAAGGGCCGAAGAGATGGATGCGCAAAGATTTAGTCATGGTCTGCGATTCTGGTAATGTCTTGCTTGAGATTCAATCGTGCTGACAGTATTTGGTCAGTGTTTGCTTAGAAAATTATAAACGATTTTTATCCTTTATTTTTGCCATTCAATAAAAAATGAGCATGGAGGAATTTGAAATTAGCAAAATTATGTGAGCGTGATGAACCTTTGTGTGCAGATGGCGGATATTTTTGGGTGAATAAGTAGTTGATAAAGACGTTTCATTAAGAATTCTGGGGTATAATTAATATCAACTCAACAATGGCTATATAATTTTCAGGGGGCGAATTTATTTATTGAACCACTGCGAGTTAGAAATTATTATCATTTACTGTTCATTTGAATATTTTATTTGCACAATTTTATGTGTGTTTGCACCTGACGAAATGAGGAGAACGATGGTAGAAAAACAAGCGCTCAGATTTAAAGTTGGGGATTGGATCGTTCATACATCTTATGGGGTTGGCAAAGTTGTCGACATCATTGATAAGGATATGGACGGACAGCAGGAAACATATTTTAAGGTATCTACAGATGATATTGAGTACTGGCTTCCAGTTGATAAGGCAGATGCAGACCATATTATGCCGATTCGGTCAGAAAAAGAATTCGATAAGGCAATCAAAATAATTTCCCAACCACCAACACCCATGACCGAACCTCATAATCAGTATAAAAGATTAATTTATGAACGCTGGTTAGATGGTTCTTTATCTGCGAGGGCTGCTTTTATTCGTGATCTGCACGGTCGAAACAGCGTTAAAAGCCTCAGCTACGATGAAAAGTCGGCTTATGAAAAAGCTGAAAACCACTTCATCAATGAATGGGTACTGACCAACCCGTCACTTTCGAAATCGGCGGCAAAGAAGAGATTGAAAGAAGCATTGGCGGTCAGCATCCAGCGAGGAATGCCTGAGGTTCATTAGTTTTTAAAAAGCAGATCCAGGTTAATTCTATTGAAATTTTCAAACATTGAGGGATATTTTTGTGTGGGGGGCGGCATTTCATTCGCTGGTTCGATTATATTTGCTTGCTTTTTTCTCTAAACAAAAGGCTATGATTCACCCCGCCAGGTACTTAGTATCTTTGCAATATCATCGTTGACACGCTGGCGAGCTTCGTATCGCGCCACGCCCTGATTAAGAAAGACGTCATAATCCGTTTGTGCGTGCCTGATGTGGGCAATCACTGCCAGGTCGATGGCTTCTTTGTCGAAACTTTTGGCAGCAGCTGTTCGTCCCACACGACCACTGTATTTTTGGCAAGCGTGCTCTGCAATGCTTTCTTCAACACCTTCAGGACAATAGGGATACAGCTTGCGAATGTGTGCAGCAAAGTCACGCAAGAATTCCTGATCTAATTCTTCACGACGCTGTGCTTCTCTTTCTCGCCGTCGTACCCGTATGTCAGCATCTGCCAGGCAATCCTCTTCTGCTCTTTGAATTGCAGACTCTTCTACAAGAATTCCCTGACGCTCATAACGTTTTCTTCTGCTGCTCCATTTCAGGACAACAGCCTTAAGGCTTGAATATTTCCCTGATCGCCGGGTGAGAGCGGCATCCCCTGAGGGAAGAAAAACAAGATGGTCCAAATCAGCGCAACTTAGGCAAACCACGTCCTTATCTGGTGTCAGGGTGATCCAGGCGTGTCGACCCAAATTCTCGCCGCATTCGCTGCATATCGCTTCCTTAGAAGCAATAAAAACGGTGAAATCCAAAGTGCCTCCTTATGGATGATATGATAAATTATAAGGCAAAAAATTTGAGATGTTGTTTGACCAGGCAGAAGAATCCGCAATGTAAATTTGCTTGATTTGCGGTGATAAACAATACACTAAAATATGGTATGCTCAAAGCTGGTTTTTATGATATATTTTGGACGAAATTTATTAAACTTAATGATCTAAATGATGAGACATAATAATCTTTGAAATATTTATCATGGATTATACGCGATGGAAGGTTTAGTGGAATATTTACCCTTATTGATTTACGGAGCGCTATTTGCAGGCTTAAAAATTAGCGAGCATTATGTCCTCGCCCATCCAGACAGGATGATCCGAAAGGAGTGGGGGGATTGGACGGTTTACCTGATCCTTATCCCAATGTGGTTGGTTTTGATTGGTCCTGTTCTGGAATTTCTAATCCTGGAGCAAAGACCAGACGTTTGGGAAATGGTTCTTGGCGGTTTATTTTTTATTGCTGCGGGTTATTTATCGATTAAGGGGTACCGGGATTTGCAACATGGTTTTGCTAAAGCTATTGAGTTAGAAGACATAAGTATTGTTGTCACGGGCCTTTATCACGTCATCCGCCACCCAATTTCTTTAGCAAACATCCTGTTTTTATTTGCTTGTCCACTATTTTTATCTGCCGGTCCTTCGTGGATACCGGCATTGGTTGGGGTTTTTGGTGTCATTTTACGGATTTCTATTGAGGAAAGTTTTATGGCACAGCACGTGCCGGATTATGCAGACTATAAAAAGCGAACCTGGGCGTTAATTCCTTATATCTATTAACTGGTAGTGCGATTAAGCAAGCCTCTAATATTTGCAGCTTATCCTCCAATTTGTGTTTGAAAATATGATTATTCAGATAAGACACGCAGTAATATCTGCCGTTTGTGTCCTCGTTGGCGGTGTTCTGCCAGGAAAATCCCCTGCCAGGTACCAAGAGACATTTGACCATTATCCACTGGAATGGTCAGGTCTGTGTGTGTGAGCATTGTTTTTAAGTGGGAAGGAGAATCATCTGCCCCTTCCATGGTATGGGTATACCAGCTTTGTCCTTCAGGCGCGATATTTTTCAGGAAGTTTTCCATATCGCGCTGTGAGGAAGCAGCATAGTTTTCATTGATGACCAATGATGCACTTGTGTGTTGTAGGAATATAAAGGCGATCCCTTCTTCAAGGTCCCATTCCTGGATGATGCCGTCAATTTTCTGTGTAATGTCGTAGAATCCACGCCCTCCTGTGGTAATTGTGAGAGTGCGTTTATACCATTTCATAAAAATCTCCTTGAATAAATGTGAGCATGGTTCTGATGCGTTCGATTTTGTTATTTTTGATTGTTACAATTATATTGTTAAAAACCTTCGGGTTAAGATCAAAACAATGAATAGACTTTATGATCAAATCGGCAATCTTCCTTAAGCTGTAGTTAGGCTTGGCAGAATTTTCTTTTTAAATAGCATTAGAGATAAGCTATAATTAATTCAACAGTAAAAATAAATGCTATTGGAGGTTAAAATGCGAAAATTTGGAAATTTAATGCTTGGTGCTATTTTAGGCGGTATTGTAGGCAGTACTCTAGCGATTTTGTTTGCACCAGCATCAGGCGAAAAAGCTCGAGATGAAATCAGAGCTTATTTCTCAAATATTAAAGATGAAGTCGGCCGTGCTGCAGATGAGAAACGCGCAGAATTAGAAATGGAATTGCAGCGACTTCGATCTGGGGAAACGATCTCGATTGAGAAATAAGCTAAAAAGCTGGTTTGGTAAAATTCTGAAAATTTAATATTTCACCCTCCAAAATGTGGGGGGTGTTTTAATTTATGAGGGTATTGTCTAAAGCAAATACATCCAAGAGGATCATCAGCGCAATGGCTGGACATTCATGTAAGTGACATATGATTTATGGATAAGGATTGGTGTCTGTGGGTTGTTGCGTTGGATTAACTGGCACGGTAGCGGTTGGATCTGGAGCCGGGTAGTCAGAAATTGTTGATGTGGGTGTCGGTGTTGGCTGCACATCACTGCCTGGTGTGCTCGTTGGCATACTCGTTGGTGTGCTGGTCACTGTGGGTTGTTGTGTTGGTAAGGGTTGATCAGCGGTAGGCACAGGCGTCGGTGTGGCAATACCTGGCATGTATGTGATGTCATTGACATAATCAATGCTGGTCTGGCAAATGCCTGGCTCGAGAAATTGGATCACGTTTTCCCAGGTGAGGGCGTAACGTGCATTGGTTGCTTGCTGGATGGCGTTTGTGAGGCAGCCAGGGCCGGCATTATAGTTGACAAGGGTGAAGCGCCATAAATCTTCATAGGTGCTGGCTTCGCCTGCTTCTTGCCGTGTGGCGTTATAGATGATTTGACTGACCTGTTCACAGTTAGCCAGGAGGCTGCGAGCAAAAATGCTGATGCTAAAATTAGCCTGACTTAGATCGATACCCATCGGACATTCAGGGCAGGCGGCGTTAACTTTTTGCACCAGGGCACCCCTGAGCATCTCTTGTTCGGCAAGATCAAGATTGCCAAAACCCCTCTGGCACACGCTTGAATCAAGAATAAGTGGGCAGAATTGGCTGAAGAAACTGGGGTTCCATAATAAGACCGTGTCAGCTCCCATATCACTGAGATGACCCAAACCTGCTTCATTATAATTTGACGAAAAACCAGGCCAAAACTGGCTTTCACGGCTGAAAATATTTTTCATTAATTGAGCGGGAATGCCGGTTTCATTTGCGACCCGGATGATTTCAGAGTTAAACTGATTTTGCCATTGGTCAATCAAGGGGCGAGCCGCTTCCAACCCACATTGGTTGGCATAATTGATTGATTCAAGTCCACCATTAGGACAGTCCTGGGTATCCACCAAACCTTGGTTTATTAATGATCCTGCCAGGTAATAGTAGGGTTGAGTTGAGATCAAGGCATCTGGGTGATCAGGTGATGAAAGCCATAGCGGTGGTCCGCCAACAGCTGGGAATGATGACCAAATTTGTGAGGCTGGCGATTCAGCACCCCCAAAATATTGGCTGCTGATTATATCCACATACCACTGTGGTTGATCAGAAGTCTGTGTGTCTGGTGCTGCAAAGTCGCCCCATGGAATGACTCTGATTCTTGCTGTAAAGGGCGTTGATGCATCACCAAAGCTTGATTCTGCCCAGAATGTAGCTCTGATCCCTTGATTGCCGGT